>JBEDJE010000282.1:0-2670 GCA_041172985.1 Actinomycetota bacterium | reverse complement strand
ATTCAAAAGCCAAGACGACCGGGTGGACAAATTGATTGCTTCGCTGTGACCAGCGATTGCATCACCATGAGCCGAGACTGGTCGCAACTAGCGTTGCACGAGTGAATGACACCCCGCCAGACCTACGACGCGTTGCTTGGTTAAAACAGGCTCGCGAATGGCTTGTTGTCATCGTTACTGCCGTCTTTATTGCTATGGCTCTGCGCACGTTCGTAGTGCAACAGTTCTTTATCGCAGGGCCATCTATGGAAGTCACGTTGTTTGGTGATGATCGAGTATTGGTCAACAAACTGTCGTATCGCTTCGGTTCCCCCTCGCGCGGTGACGTCATTGTGTTTGATCGAATAACGGTCAATGGAGACACGGTGCAGCACGACGACCTCATCAAGCGTGTTATCGGCTTACCCGGCGAAATTCTCACGATCACAAACTGTGTTGTGTCGATCAACGGCACCGTGCTCGACGAACCATGGTTGGGCGACCAAGAACTCGATGCCACACTTGAACCGGGTTTGCGTTGTGGTTCTGGTGACGTGGGTCCCACCACGATGGGCGAAAACGAGGTGTTTTTGATCGGCGACAATCGGGCGATGTCGTTTGATAGCCGCATGTTCGGCCCCGTGGATATCGATTTGATTGTTGGGCGTGCCGTAGTGGTTATTTGGCCGCCCAGCAGCATGTCAACTTTGTAAGCGGGTCTCGTAGCAGTCAGTGCGCCATTGTTACAACACGCGAGCGGCGTCAACCATGCGGTCTACCCAGTCGCTGTACAACCCGTCAATACCCATGCGCAATGTGGTGGTGAGTTGGTACTCAAACTGCACATCCCAGGCGAATGCAATGCGATTGAAGCGATGGGCGAGGGTGACCAAACCGCCGTTCCAGTCAGTGTGATGCATATTGAGCCCCACAATGCCGAGGTTGCTCAAGTCAGCGAGACGACGTTCTGCTCCGGCTTTCATTGTGGCCAATCTCGATGAGTCAATCAACTGCAAGGATCGCAAATCTGGAGCGATGTGTTGTAGCAATTCAAAATCTTCACAGCAAATAAACGAGCGACTGACGAGATCGGGCGAGATTTCTGTGATTGTGTGACCGACAATGTCATAAGCCGCTGGATCTTTGATGTTAAGCGACAATGCAAGATGATGACGATGCGCCAAGTCAGCTAGCTCGGCAAGAATCGGGATGTGCTTGGGCAGGGCAGTGCTCGTGGTATCGGCGATTGGCTTGCGTCGCCAACGCGGGCCAACCCAACCGTCGTGAGCCAAGACAGCAACACCATCACTCGTCAGCCACACATCGGACTCGAGCCCTGTGGCACCCAACTTGACCGCCAACCGAAATGCAGCCATCGTATTTTGTTGCTCATGTGCGCTCGCACCACGATGGGCAAACAACCAGGGCGATTGCACAAGGGAGGGCAATCGCTGCTGCACGGCGCAACACTACGAGGCCAACAACGCTGTCTCGTAGGCTTGCTACGTGTTTAACCTTTCGGGCACCGAATTGGTCTTTATCGCCATGCTCGGCCTGATCGTTTTAGGCCCCGAGAAGTTGCCATCGGCCATGCGAAAAGCCGGCAAGGTGTACCGCGAGTTTCGCAACATCACGAGCAACATGCAACGCGAAGTGAACAAGGTAATGGAAGAGCCCATTCGCGAGGTACGCAAGTTGGTAGATGAGCCTGTTGCAGAATTCAAAAGAACTGTGAGCGACAAGCCCGTACCTAACAAGCCCGTACCTAGTAACCCTGTACCTTCTAACCCCGTATCAGAAACACCCGTGTCGCCTCCCGCCTCGGATGCGCCACCACCAGTAGGTACTTAACGTGGTTGGTTCACGTCGAAGCGTCGACGACATGTCGATCATGGGACATCTGGCCGAGTTGCGCTCGCGGTTGCTGTTTAGCTTGTTGGCTATCGCCGTAGGTGCAATTGGCTTGTTGTTGGCCTATGAGCCTGTGTTGCGGTTTTTAACCAAGCCCTACCGCGATCTCTGCGCCGTTAATTCGTCCCTCAACTGTGATGGATCGCTCTACGCACTTGGTCCTATCGATGGCTTCTCGGCCCGTATGCGGATTGCGCTATGGGGCGGGGTAGTGATTGCACTGCCCGTTTTGCTCTGGAACATCTGGCGCTTCATTGTGCCGGCTCTCACCAAACGAGAGAAACGGTATTCGTACTTTTTCATGTTTTCATCAGTTGTACTATTTGCCGTCGGTGCGTTTTTGGCTTACTGGACACTTGACCGAGCACTTGAGTTTTTGATCGGTTGGTCGGGCGCCGATGTGACGCAGAACTATCAGATCAACAAATATGTCAACCTCGTGGTGCTCATGATGTTGTCCTTCGGTGTCGGTTTTTTGTCACCCGTTCTGCTGGTGTTTCTACAGTTGGTCGAGGTGGTCTCGCCACGCACACTGATTACACAATGGCGTTATGCAATCGTAGGAATTTTTATCGTTGCCGCGGTCATCACACCAAGTGGTGACCCCATCACGTTGATGGTGCTGGGCGTACCCCTCACCGTGTTGTACGTGATTGCCGTTGGCATAGGCGCACTCATCTTGTGGCGCCGCCGCAAATCGGCAGTCGAGTGACCAACACCGACCGCCAACGACGCTTGGCGCGTTATGAGTTCGCTCCTGATCTATTTCAGGTTCAGGCC
>JBEDJE010000281.1:2018-4696 GCA_041172985.1 Actinomycetota bacterium | reverse complement strand
AGTGCGGCAATTGATGCTGCCAGCAATCGTGCATTCTTACGCATATTTTTTCCTCCCCTAAATCGTTTGGCGGGAATGCCAAACGAACGGTAAGCAAAGGTTACACCAGCCCTGAATGGCCATTAAACAAACAATGGCGTGACATGTCTGCTATCCCGAAGGGAAAATGTCTATTGCTGGCGGCCACGATCCTGGATCGCTCGACGGCGTTCTTCGATCTTTTCGGGGGAGAACTGCTCTTTGCGCCACAGCGCCCCGTCTCGGGCCTCGGTGGCCCAATGGCCGGTCTCGGCGTGGATTTCGGCGTATGTACCCCGGATCTGGCGAACCCCAGGTTGGTCGTTGCCAGCAATGTCACGAGCGATTTGGCGGGTAAATGGCATCAGCTCAGCATGCGCCACGACATGGTTAACGAGGCCGCGTTCGAGTGCTTCGTCGGCCAACATGAAATTGCCCGTAAAGCTCATTTCTCGGGCTCGGCGCACACCGATGGCCTGGGGGAGCAAAACCGTGAGTCCCCATCCGGGCATCACGCCGACGCGCGCGTGAGTGTCGCCAAACTTGGCATGTTCGGAAGCGATCAGAAAGTCGCAATTCAACGCCAGTTCAAATCCGCCAGTGACAGCGACTCCGTTGATTGCCCCGATGAGTGGTTTTTTGAGTGTTGGGAACGGGCCGCGAACTCCGTCGGCGTTGGGACGTCCATCTGCTCCGGTGCCCGCACCAAGGTTGTCGCCAGTTGAGCCGAGTTCTTTGAGATCGAGTCCAGCACTAAATGCGGGATCACTTCCGGTGAGGATGATGACGTCAACGTCATCAGATGCATCGGCTTGTTTCATTAACTGCGGAAGAAGTTTGAGGACTGCAGTTGAAAGTGCATTTCGCGCTGATGGGCGATTAAGAGTGATCGTCGCGATGCGTTCGCTGATCTCTAACAGAACAACGCTGTCGGCAGGAGTGATGAGAGTCATGAGGTTCTTTCTGTTTATTCGTGTCTGATTAATCGGTGTCGGGCGTATCGGCGGGAAGAAATGAGTACTTGATATCGCCAAGCTTGACCAACATTGCTGCGACCCAACCACCAAGCGCACCGAAATGTTCGTCAAGTAACGTGCTTGCGCCATCAGCCATTGACTCTTCGGCGAGTTCGTACATTCCTTCATATGTTGCCTCGACTGCATGTTCGGCAAGACTTTCATCATCAAGGTATGTGGCTTCAACAGTGAGACCAGCACGTTCAAGTCGGCCGTTTCCAATGAGTGGACTCATGACTGGCAAGATCGTTCGAACTGTTCCAAGGTCGGGATTGTCGATAATGCGCTGAATGCGAAGAACGATTTCCATTTCGATCGCCGGTAGTTCGTCAATTGATTCGTCGACGTACCACTTGCGATACGCGGTTTGGCTCCACGACGGCCAATCAAAAGATATGTGTGCGACGATGCGCGGTGGTTGACCCTCTCCGGGTAATCCGTAACTCGTTTCCCAACTCACATCTCCAAGTTGAATGTCGACTTGGAAGTGTTCCTCGAAAGCTTGGCGTTCTAAGAATGCACCCTCAAAGGCATCGCGCAATGCGCTAATGACATCAGTGAACACATGGTCGAGCATGTCGATGACGCTACAACCCGTTGAACTCCAGAGTTCTAGGCAGACCGAATGTAGGTAAACACTGGTCCGCCAAATCCCTCGGGAAGAAGCAGTCGATTTCGCGGTCCGGGAACGTCGGGGTCGCCCGACTCATAACCAGCATCGCCGTGCCATAAGAAAATTGAGGAACCGTCAGCGGCCACCGCAGGGCGAGTGACATAGGCAGGGGGATCGACCCGACCCCGGTGAATCGCTTCATGGCTGCCGGCTTCGAGGAGTTCATGCAATGTCACGATGGTTGGCGGTGCCATTGGTATTCCTGAGGTCAAGGCGTGAGTTGGGCTCATCCATTGATGAGCAACTATTTCATGATTGTCAATTGTGACCTGTTCGTCGGTCCACGGAGCGACGAAGAACCAAGTAGTGAAGCGAGTGGGCGCATTGAGAGGCGGCGTCCAGTGACTCCAGACTGTGAGCGATGAGTGGTCCAGCACGGCAGATACTTCTTCGCCAGCTTCGCGAACCGCGGCCGAACGTGCCTTGGAAAGATCGTCGTGGCCTTCATCGGCATCGTCGATACGACCACCTGGAAAAACCCACATCCCAGCGAAAGCGCCCACGGTGCTGCGCTGCAACATCAGAACCTCAAAGCCACAATCGATCTGCGAATTTTCACGAGTCAAAATCACGGTGGCAGCAGGGCGACTTTTGCGGTCGGGGACGACTTCAGCGGTCGGATCAACAGGCATAGATCAACCTTATTGCCAGAAATGTTTCGGATATCAGAATCACGCCATAATTCTGCGAGACTGATCATGTGACTACTTCTGACTCTCTCGTTTTGCTTGATATTGCCGACGGTGTTGCGACGATCACCCTGAACAATCCGGGCGAGCGCAATACATTGACTGCTCCGCTTGTCGCCGAAATCATTGCTGCCATGGATCGCATCGAAAACGACAGCAACGTCGGGGCCATTGTGGTGACTGGTGCTGCTCCGGCATTTTGTGCCGGAGCCAACTTGGGCAATTTGCAACAGAGTTCATCAGAAAGCCTCGGCACGATCTATGAAGGTTTCTTGCGTATTG
>JBEDJE010000281.1:1266-1987 GCA_041172985.1 Actinomycetota bacterium | reverse complement strand
TAAATGGAGCGGCTGTCGGTGCAGGTATGAACCTTGCACTCGGGTGTGATGTCCGAATCGCAGCGCGACGCGCAAAGTTCGACACGCGATTCTTGCAAATCGGTATTCACCCAGGCGGCGGACATACATGGATGTTGCGTCGCATCGCGGGTCCGCAAACGACTATGGCAACAGTCATTTTCGGCGAAGTTGTCGATGGCGCAGAAGCAGAACGCCTTGGCATCGTGCATCGTTGTGTTGATGATGATCAATTGCAAGCAGTCGCTCACGCGATGGCCGCACGGGCGGCGTCAGCCCCAAGGGAATTGGTGATTGAAACCAAAAAGACGATTCAGGCAATGGCCGATGTTTCAGAACACGTTGTTGCTGTCGAGCGTGAGCTCAAGCCGCAACTGTGGAGTACGCGCCAGCCTTGGTTCGCCGAACGTATTGCGGCGTTACAAAACCAGATCTCATCCAAAAAGTAGATACCTCTGGTTGATGGTGTGTTTGGGACTATGGTCCCGAAAAAAGTGCCTTGCATTTTCTCTGAATTGTTGTACGGTTCACTCTAAGGGGAGTTCAACGGAGCCTTTAAAGGAGGACCGAATGAGCAAGCGCCATCGAAGTCAGGAAGCGGTACCGCTACCTCGTGCCGAGCAGCGGGCCCATGCTCACGGTGAACGACATCGCGTTCACAGTGAGCTCCACGAATTGGCCGAACTGGTGAGCCACGGAGTCG
>JBEDJE010000281.1:0-1247 GCA_041172985.1 Actinomycetota bacterium | reverse complement strand
ATCACGACGCCGCGAAGGCGGTGAAGAAACTTGATCGCAATCGCAACTTGCGACACTGGAAGGTCAAGGAATGGAAGCGCCGCACGACGGTGCGGCGACAAAAAGCTGCGGCGTATCGCGATCTTGCTCAATCAGCCTGATTGAACCGGCCTGATGTAGTTCGTTGGCTTTAGAGCCAACGTTGCGCTAGTTCGTCGCGTCGCTCGTTCCACTCTTCGGCAGTCATCGCGTAACGCACGTGGTCTTCCCAGATTCCGTTGATTTCAAGGAATCGAAGAGCAGTTCCTTCGTCGCGGATTTCTAACTTTTCCATGACACGTCGACTGTTGCTATTGCGAGGAACGATACAAATCTCGATGCGGTGCAAACCAAGATCTTCAACGGCATAGCGGCACATCACCACAACGCCTTCGGCTACGTATGATTGCCCAGCTTGCGCTTGGTCAATCCAGTATCCGATAGTGCCAGTCATCAAGGCACCACGTTGCACAGAGTTGAGGTTCACCTCGCCAGCAAAGTTTTGGTTGACGAAGAGACCAAATGTGTACGCCGTTCCGTTTTGCCGTTCGCGATCGCGGATACTGCAACGAGCGCTAAAGGCATCACGATCGGATTCGGGGTCGGGAGAGTGCTTGATTTTTTGCGGTTCCCACACTGTGAGCCACTCGCGATTGCGTCGACGGACGTCTGACCATGCTGCAAAATCTGATGGCACTAGCGGACGCAATAAGACACGTTGTCCGTACAAGCGAATTCCGGCGTTCGCGCGAGTTGGATGTGAATCAAAGTTGCTCATAGGTCGTTCACAAGTCACTCAATAGTTCAGCACAAATTCCATCAAGAATGTTATTTGTTGAGACAATCAGTTCGTTGGCGTCGAGCGAGCGCATTAAAGCGACGAGTACGCAGCAGCCACCAACGATCACGTCGGCACGATCACGAGGTAGGCCTGGGTTGTGCACACGATCAACGAAGGGTTCGGTTGCCAACGTGCGGAACACGTCTTCAATGGCATCGCGAGTCAGATGCAATCCGTGGAGTTCGTCGGCACTAAACACTTGCTGCCCAAGTTCAACGGCGGCGATTGTCACGATGGTTCCGGCGGTACCGATGATTTGGCGGACGTGTGCCATCGAAGGATTCAGGCGCAACACATCGTCAAACAAGTCTTGAACTTCGCCAATGGCGTTCAGTAACTCTTCGGGCTGTGGTGGATCGTGGCGAAGATGACGTTCGGTCATTCGTAC
>JBEDJE010000280.1:760-3455 GCA_041172985.1 Actinomycetota bacterium | reverse complement strand
ATCAATATCAAAACTGTACGAGTCCTTCATGACGAACTCACGTCCGCGTAACAGGCCAGCTCGGGGACGGGCTTCGTCGCGGAACTTGGTCTGAATTTGGTAGATGCTCAGCGGAAGATCTTTGTAACTGCTGTAGAGATCTTTGACGAGGAGCGTAAACATCTCTTCGTGGGTTGGGCCGAGTAGGTAGTCGACGCCGCGGCGGTCTTGGAGGCGGAACAAGTTGGGTCCGTATTCGGTCCAACGATTGGTGGCCTCGTACGGCTCACGGGGGAGCAGGGCCGGAAAGTGGACTTCTTGGAAACCAGCGGCATCCATTTCTTCGCGCACGATGCGCTCGACATTGCGATAGACGTTCCAGCCGAGGGGGAGCCAGGTGTAGCCACCAGGAGCAGCACGACGGATATAACCAGCCCGAACCATGAGTTGGTGACTCGGGACCTCGGCATCGGAGGGATTTTCGCGCAAAGTGCGGACGAACAGGCTGGATAAACGCAACATTCCGTCAGGCTACTTGTCGTGATGAGTCAACTGAGGGAGATCACTCGTGTCGGTTAGCGCTCGCATTCTTGTATGATGGAGCGGTCTGAAGAGAATTTCCATTCCGGTGGGTCTGAAAGGCGAGGGCTTCAGCCCTCGTCTTTTTTAGTCACTGGGGTCATATTCGATTCAGATTCACGACGAGAACATAGAAATTTTGACAAAACGGAGGTGAATTGATGTCTGAAAACCAAGTCTCGCGACGAATCGAAGCATTAATCACTCCAGTTTTGGCCGATCTTGGCCTCGAGATGTACGACCTCGAATACAACGGTGGCATCGTCAAGATCACTGTCGACACACCTCCAGGTTCGCCCGGCGGCATTGACGTCGATCAATTGTCGCAATGTACGCGCCTCATTTCTCGTGAACTTGACCACGACGACCCCGTACCTGGTCACTACACGCTTGAAGTCTCGAGCCCCGGTCTCGAGCGAAATCTTCGCCTGCCGCGCCATTTCCAGCGCGAAACAGGCAAATCAGCGGCGATTCGCCTACAAAACGTCATTAATGGTGAGCGTCGGCTCAGTGGCGTCATCGAATCGGCCGGTCCCGACACTTTCTTGTTGCGTTTGGCCAACGGTGAAGAACGCATCATCCCGTACGACCAGATCGATCGCGCCAAGACAATTTTTGTTTGGGAAGCCCAACCCAAGCCCAGTAACAAGAATGGCAAAGGCACCAAAGCCGGAGCTAAGGGAACTAAGAAATCGGCGTCTGCTGGTACATCAAAGTCCAGTGGCACGAGCAGTTCGGCCGCTTCCACGGCAGACTCTGAGCAAGAAATCGATGATTTTCTTGATCGCAACGACGATCTCGAAGATCTTGATGCAGAACTAGATCTAGATATAGACAACGAATTAGATAACGAAACCGACATCTCCATCCACAACGACGACCAGGAGTCATCCCAGTCATGAGCAATCTCGACATGAAAGAAGCCATCAAAATGTTGGCGGCCGAAAAGAACATTTCAGAAGAGACCCTTCTGCAAGTTCTCGTAGAAGCCTTGGCGACCGCGTACAAGCGTCGTCCAGGTTCGGCTGAAGAAGTTGAAGTTGGTCTCAATACCGACACCCTCGAAATCTCCTTCACGGCGTTCGACATCGATGAAGACGGCAACTGGGTGAACCAGCGTGACGACACTCCCGATAAGAACGAACTGGGTCGCATCGCGGCACAGACGTTCCGTCAGGTGATGGGTCAGCGCATCCGCGAAGCCGAGCGCGACAAGAAGTTCGAAGAATATGCCAACCGCGAAGGCGACATTGTGACGGGCATCATTCAGCAGAACGACCATCGTTATGCATTGCTCGATCTTGGCAAAGTTGAGGCTCTTATGCCTCAGAGCGAGCAGGTTCCTTTCGAGCGCGCCACACCCGGCACGCGCATGAAGGCGTACATCGTTGAAGTGCGTCGCAGCGACAAAGGCCCACAGATTGTTGTGAGCCGTACTCACCCCGGTCTCGTCAAGCGTCTTTTCGAACTTGAAGTTCCCGAAATCGCCGATGGTGTTGTTGAAATTAAGGCTTGCGCTCGCGAACCAGGTCACCGCACCAAGATCGCCGTGTTCTCAAATGACAGCAACGTCGACCCCGTCGGTGCATGTGTTGGTGCCCGTGGTGGACGCGTGCGCATGGTTGTGAATGAACTCAATCAAGAGAAGATTGACATCATTCCTTTCAGCGATGATTTGGCTGATTTCATTGCCAAAGCGTTGTCGCCAGCCAAGGTCACCGAAGTTCGTCTGAGCGAAGACCGCAGCCAGGCTGATGTCATCGTTCCCGATTTCCAACTCAGCTTGGCGATCGGCAAAGAAGGACAGAACGCTCGTCTTGCTGCTCGTCTTGCTGGTGTCCGTATCGACATCAAGAGCGAGACCCAGCACAACAACGAACTCAACGGAATTTTTGAAGATGCTGAATATGCCGATGGCGAATGGGTCTTGAATGCCGAAACTGGTGCTCAAGAATTTCACGCTGCTGACGGTTCAGTGATGAGCGTTGAAGAGTGGGAAAAGGTCACCAGCGGAATTACTGCAGTAGCAGTTGAGGACGAGGCATAGATCTCACATGACAACGTTGACTCATCCGGTGCGCACATGCGTGGGATGCCGTTCTCGCAAAGAACAGCAATTGCTCACACGCTTTGTGCC
>JBEDJE010000280.1:0-706 GCA_041172985.1 Actinomycetota bacterium | reverse complement strand
GCCGAGTCAACGAGTTGCTTTGAGGCAGCAATGAAAGTACGTGCATTTGATCGAGCCTGGAAAACTCGTTCGAGTGAGAAGAAAACAATTAATGGTCGTCACCTCACACGAGTCGCACAACCATGACAATCTAAAATGTCGCCGGAAACACCGGCGAAAAAGCATCAAAGGACTGAACGCCGCGTGGCAACAGCAAAGATCAAAGTCAGTGAATTAGCGAAGTCCCTCGGTATGACCAATGCCGAGATGCTCGAGCTTTGTAAGGCCAATAGCGTGCCTGCAAAGACTCCTCAGTCAACTTTGGTTGATGCATATGTTCCGATCTTGAAACGTAAGGCCCTTGCAGCTGGTCTCGTTCGTGAGGTTGCTCCGGTCGAAGAAGAAAAGCCCGCCAAGAAGGCGCCGGCAAAGAAAGCAGCGGACAAGGCTGCCGAGCCTGCCGCTGAGGCTCCCGTTGTTGAAGCACCGGCTGTTGTCGCTGAGGCTCCTGCCGCACCAGTTGCTCCTGTAGCGCCGGCTGTTGTCACCGAGGCTCCTGCCGCGCCGGTTGCTCCTGAAGCACCGGCTGCTCCCTCTGGTTCAGTTGTCTCAAGCCGCACTGCTCCGCGCGAACCAGCGCGTGATGTCACTCGTGAAGCGCCTCGCCCGGCTGCACCACGACCTGACGCACCTCGTACCGATACGCCGCGTCCGCCTGCTGGTGGAG
>JBEDJE010000279.1:0-2698 GCA_041172985.1 Actinomycetota bacterium | reverse complement strand
GATACCCGATGATGGCCGAATAAAAAAGAATCAAGAGTTAGTAGTTACTCATCTGCCACGAACAATCATGTTCGATTCTTTGAATCGACCTGGATCGTGGGCAATTGATGCAGAACAGTTCGCCGAAATAGCACTTCCGTATGGCGGAAGTATTTGCGTTTTTGGTTCTCGCAATTCAGGACGAAGAATGTCAGTTAACGCGATGCGGCGAGCATGGGAGAGCACCTACCCTCATGGACGAGTTTTGGATTTCCGTGGCGAACAAGAAATAGTTGTGAACGATGTGGGTCTTGATGATCTGCCCACTTTGGTACTTGCCGATGAAAACGTAGCCAATCCAGCTATTGCTGAATATGTGGATCGGGTTCACCTAGGGCGCAGCAATATCACGTTGATTGCCAGCAGTTCTCCGCATTATGTTCGCTCACATCCAGAACACTGGATGAATACATTGCGTCGATCGCGGACGGGATTGTTACTTGGCCAAGCAGCACTTCATGATGCAGATCTACTGGGGCTCTACGCGACGCAACCACATGTGTATGGCGAAGCGGTAGGTCGGGGATTATGGGTGGTTGACGGATGCCCGGTGGGCATCGTTCAATCAGCGAGCGCGTAGTTCGAGGCGGTCGCGAAGCAAAATCTTGTAACGACGTTCGTGCTGTTCGATCCAGCCCAAACGAATGAAACTGCTGATGGCTTTGTTGACACGTTCGCGCGATGCACCAACCATGCCGGCGAGCTCTTCTTGCGTGACGGGCAAAACAAATTCGTCAGCGCCAGCTGCGAGTTCAAGTAAACGCTTAGCAGTACGGCCAGTGACGTCGAGGAAAACCGAATCGGCAAGTGCGCCGTCCATCACTCGCAGGCGTTCGGCAAGCATGCGTACAACTCCTCGCAGAACTTTGGGGTTGGTGTCGAGTAGGTCGCCTACGGGGTCGTAAGGGATCTCGAGTACTTCACTTGGTTCGATGGCCCGAGCCATGGCCGAGCGTGGTCCGCCGTCGAGCAGTCCCATTTCGCCGAAGAGGTCTCCGGCTTCCATGAGGGCCACCATGCTCTCGCGCTTGTCGAGTTCGCTGGCGATCGCAATTGCGACGCGACCGCTGATGACGATGTACATTGATTCGGCTTCTTCGCCCGCTTCAAACAAGTGGTCGCCACGCGAAAGTATGCGCTTTCGGCCGGTTGCTGCGATTGCCGCCACCACTTCGGTGGGGGCATCGCCAAAAAAGTCGGTGCGGAGGAGGACGTCTTCGTAAGCCATCAGGAACATACGGTACTACCCTCAACCCTTATGTCCGACGCTCAGCCGACAACTCTGCCGAATGGAGCCCCGCCTCAGATCTGGACGATTGTTGTGGCGGGTGGTTCTGGACGGCGCTTTGGGACGATGAAGCAGTACGAAGTCATTGGTGACCGTCGGGTACTTGACCACGCAGTTGACGTCGCACTGGCGAGCTGCGATGGCGTAGTTCTGGTAGTCCCAGCAGACGATGCGGCCGACGAAAGTGCGAACCAACGGTCCAATGAGCGGGTCCGTGTTGTTGCTGGGGGCCCGACCCGCACGGCAAGTGTGCGACAGGGTCTGACCGTTGTTCCCGCTGAGGCAACCATGATCTTGGTGCACGATGCGGCGCGACCATTTGCTTCGGCACTGTTGTATCGCTCCGTGATCGAAGCGGTCGAAGCTGGGGCTGATGGCTCGGTTCCGGGTTTACCTGTTGTCGACACGGTCAAGGTCATCGAGGTTGCCCATTCAGCGGTTGTCAATGCGGTCGTGCCACATGTTGTCAATACTCCAGACCGCGCGACTTTGGTTGCGGTGCAAACTCCGCAGGCATTTCGCGCCGATGTTCTGCGTCGGGCGTATCTTCCCGAGATTGATGGCACTGATGATTCATCATTGGTTGAGGCAATAGGCGGTACCGTCATAGTCGTGTCTGGGGAAGCAAACAACCGCAAAATTACGCACCCTGAAGATTTGGTGTGGGCACGTGAGTACGTTGCAAGTCAGCAGGCGAAATCATGAGCATCATCGGAGTCCGCGTTGGTCAAGGTTTTGATATTCATCGCTTTAGTGATGACCCGAATCGACCATTGGTTTTAGGCGGAGTCATTTTTGAAGGCGTGCGCGGACTTGAGGGTCACAGCGATGCTGATGCAATCGCCCATGCGTGTGCTGACGCGTTGTTAGGCGCTGCTGGTCTTGGAGATATTGGTCAACACTTTCCCGACACCGATCCGAAGTGGAAAGGCGTCGATTCTTTGAAACTTCTTGATCACGTCGCCGGGTTGGTGCGTGCGCAAGGTTGGGTCATTGGCAATGTTGATTGCAGCGTTGTGTGTGAGCAACCCAAATTGGCGCCACGTCGTGATGAAATGCAACAAAAGTTGTCGACTGCTGCTGGCGCACCAGTGTCGGTTAAAGGCCGACGTGCTGAAGGTTTGGGCGCACTCGGTCGTCAAGAAGGTATTGCTTGCTGGGCAGTCGCCGTGATTTTTCAAGTTGAAAATAGGAGTGAAGTCTGATGGCTGCACGTAAAAGTTCGAGTCCCCGCCCCACTTCAGGAGGCAAAGGAAAACCCGCACCCAAGCCGGCTGGTCGAGAGCGACCCGCTTCGCGAAAAGTGTCGGCGGCTAAAGCAAAGACCTCATCTGGTGGTCCCGTTGCCAAAGGTCGCAACCCCGGACCTTC
>JBEDJE010000278.1:0-2950 GCA_041172985.1 Actinomycetota bacterium | reverse complement strand
GATTATGTACGACGTTTGGCATCCGCGAAATTGGATGCAGTCATGAAAACGGTCGGTGCCGTGAACGTGGGGGCCATCGTGATTGCTGCCGACACCACTGTCGATGTTGATGGCGTCATTTTCGGCAAGCCGGCCGACGATGCCGAGGCAGTGAAAATGTTGCTCGCTTTGTCGGGACGTCGCCATCAGGTGCATACGGGCTTCGCGGTTGCGGTGGCTGGACCAGGTTGTCGGGGAGTCGATTGACGGTCACCTTCCGCTCGGTGCCGATTCCGGAGATCATCGCCTATGTCGATTCGGGCGAACCCCGCGACAAGGCCGGTGCCTATG
Organism: Actinomycetota bacterium; assembly: GCA_041172985.1. Taxonomy (GTDB): domain Bacteria; phylum Actinomycetota; class Acidimicrobiia; order Acidimicrobiales; family Ilumatobacteraceae; genus Casp-actino8. The sequence goes on along the minus strand of JBEDJE010000278.1, from coordinate 2,620 downwards.
CCATACAGGGTGGGGCAGCGGGGTTTGTCGAGCAGGTCGAAGGGTCGTTGAACGCCATTATTGGGCTTCCGATCGAGCGTCTGACCGAGATCTGCGCCGCCCTGGGCGCACCCTTGCGCTGAAGCTGTTCGGTCAGCCCTAATTGGGTTAGCACTCGCGGTTGGCGGTTGCTAACTGCTCACTTTCACCCCTATCCTTGGCACTCGGCAGGTACGAGTGCTAACGCTCATATCGGTCACTTATATCCGACAACTATCTAGCCACGGAGGCTTGAATTATGAACCTGAAGCCCCTCGATGACCGCATCGTGGTACGGCCCAACGCAGCCGAGGAGCGCACAGCTTCCGGTCTCGTCATCCCCGATACCGCCAAAGAAAAGCCCCAGCAGGGAACCGTCCTTGCCGTCGGACCTGGCCGCTGGAGCGACGATGCAGGTAAGCATCACGCCCTCGCGATCAAAGAAGGCGACACCGTTTTGTACTCGAAGTACGGCGGCACCGAAGTCACCATCGAAGGCGAAGATCTTTTGATCCTCACCAGCCGTGACGTTCTTGCCATCGTCGGCAAGTGAGGTAAACCACCATGTCGAAGATGCTGAAATTTGACGAGGAAGCGCGTCGCGCCCTCGAAGCAGGTGTCAACAAGTTGGCCGATGCCGTTCGAGTCACACTCGGACCTAAGGGCCGCAACGTTGTGCTTGACAAGAAGTTCGGTGCACCCACCATCACAAACGACGGTGTGTCCATCGCTAAAGAAGTCGAACTTGAAGATCCATTCGAAAACATGGGTGCTCAGTTAGTCAAAGAAGTTGCTACTAAGACCAACGATGTTGCCGGTGACGGCACCACCACCGCCACCGTGCTTGCACAGGCCATGGTGCACTTCGGTCTACGCAACGTGACTGCTGGTGCAAACCCGATGGGTCTCAAGAAGGGCATCGAAAAGGCCATTGCTGCTGCTGTTGAAAGCATCAAGCAGTTGGCGCAAAAGGTTGAAGACAAAGCTCAGATCGCCAGCGTTGCCACCATTTCGGCAGCTGACTCAGCAATCGGCAATGTCATCGCTGATGCCATCGACAAGGTCGGCAAAGACGGCGTTGTGACTGTTGAAGAAAGCAACACTTTCGGAATCGAACTTGATTTCACTGAAGGAATGTTGTTTGACAAGGGCTACTTGTCGCCTTACTTCGTGACCGATGCAGAACGTCAAGAAGCAGTTCTTGATGACGCTTACATCTTGTTGTACGGCTCAAAGATTTCAACCGTTCAGGCTTTGTTGCCCGCACTTGAAGCAGTCATGAAGACCGGCAAGCCGCTCGTCATCATTGCTGAAGACATTGAAGGCGAAGCACTGTCAACGCTTGTTGTTAACCGCATGCGTGGAGTCTTTGCATCAGTTGCTGTTAAGGCACCTGGCTTTGGTGATCGTCGCAAAGCAATGTTGCAGGACATGGCAGTTCTTACTGGTGGCCAAGTCATCAGCGAAGAAGTTGGCCTCAAGCTTGAAAACATCACGCTCGATCTTCTCGGCCGTGCCAAGCGCGTCATCGTGACCAAGGACGAAACCACCATTGTCGATGGCAATGGCGAAAAGTCTGACGTCGAAGGTCGCATCAACCAGATCAAGGCCGAAATCGAAAACACCGATTCTGACTGGGATCGTGAAAAGTTGCAAGAGCGTTTGGCCAAGTTGGCCGGCGGTGTGGCTTTGATCAAGGTTGGCGCAGCCACCGAAGTTGAACTCAAGGAAAAGAAGCACCGCATCGAAGACGCCATCTCGGCAACTCGTGCAGCAATCGAAGAAGGCGTTGTGCCCGGAGGCGGAACCGCATTGTTGCGTGCCCGTGCCGCGGTGAAGGCCGTTGTCGATTCGCTCACTGGTGACGAGGCCACTGGTGCTCGCACCGTGTGGGAAGCCCTTGATGCTCCAGCCCGCAACATTGCCGACAATGCCGGCATGGAAGGCGCCCTTGTGGTGCAGCGTGTTGAAAGCGAAAAGGGTGCGATGGGACTTAATGCCGCAACTGGCGAGTACGTCGACCTCGTGAAGGCCGGAATCATTGACCCCGCCAAGGTGACTCGTGCGGCGTTGCAAAACGCTGGCTCGATTGCTGCCTTGGTGCTCACCACCGAATGCCTCGTAGCCGACAAGCCTGAAAAGGGCGGCGGCGGCGGCGGTATGGGTGGCGGCATGCCTGGTGGCATGGGCGGCATGGGCGGAATGATGTGATCTGACGGTCCGCCGTCAACACACTTTCAACCAAGTACAACCGAATCATTGAAGGGGCTGGTGGAGCAATCCACCGGCCCCTTTGCTATTCCCTCTTGGGCGCGCAACACCCCCGAATTCGGTGGTCAAATGACCCAAGCGGACTGGCAACTAGCCTGTGACTATGCCCGCTCCCGGAAAACGCTCGTTTTGGCTTCATCAGTTGGCTGAATACATCGTGGGCGGGGCGTTGTTGGCAACGGGTTTACAAAGTCCCAAACCATTGATTCCGGTCATCGTCGGAACCTTGATCGTGCTCAACACCGCCATTGTTGACGCTCCCTTTGGGGCATTCCGTTTGGTGGGACGGCGACTACATCGAATCCTGGACTACATCGTCTTAGGCGTGGCG
>JBEDJE010000277.1:0-4771 GCA_041172985.1 Actinomycetota bacterium | reverse complement strand
ACCAGCACCGCACCAATCATCAAAATTGCCATAGCCGAACCGAGCGGCCAGTTCTGCGCCTGCGAGAACTGCGAGGCAATCATTGAGCCGATCATGTTGCCGTTAGCGCCACCGAGAACCGTTGCGGTGACGTAGTCGCCGCACATCGGAATGAAGGTCAACAAAACACCAGCCACAATGCCTGGACCAGCGAGAGGCAAAGTCACTCCGAAGAACGTTGCCAAACGACCAGCACCCAAGTCTTTGCTTGCTTCACGCATCCGAACATCGATGCGGTCGAGGGCTACGAACAGCGGCAAGATCATAAAACCCAAATAGTTATAAACAATGGCGATCTGAACTGCTGTTTGAGTTTCGAGCAATTGAATACCACGATCACCAACCAGACCAATGTCTGAGAGCCAACGTGAAAACTCGCCATTTGGCGCGAGAGGTATTCGCCATGCCACAGTGCGAATCAAGAACGAGGTGAAACTCGGAATAACCACCAAAGCCAAAATGACGACTTTCCACTTTTCGCTGACTTTAAAGGCCGCGAAATAAGCCACGGGTAAACCGATCAGCAAACACATCAAAGTTGCGACAATTGAAATTCGTAAAGTCGATTTAAACGTCTTAAAGAATGTGTCGTCAAAAACTTCTGAGTAATTACCTGTTGTCAACTTGCTTAAATCAACTGGCAACAGTCGAGTCGTATCTTTCGTTCCAAACGAATAGACAACGATGAAAGCAATCGGGATAACAAAAAACAGCAGGTACCAAATGATCGACGGGATGGCGAGGGCAAACTTTGGCCCTCGCCATCGTCGTCGATCAGAAGAAGTAACCGCTGTAGTCAACCTCGATCAGGCTCCGGCCTTGGCCTTCATCTTGTTGATGATGTCAACTTGACGATCAATTGCTGAAGTGATTTCTTGGGTTGACATAGTTGCCACCTGGGACTCATCAAAGAAGATCATGTCGCCAAATTCAAGGTCGGGTGCAAGCTCGGAAATCAAGGTTGGCATTTCTTTCATGCCGGTGTGATAACCGTGATACGCCAAGTCTTGAATTGAGATTTCTGGAATAAGGTCCCAGTTAATCCACGCGTGAGCGGCCTCGGCGTTCGGTGCACCGGCGGCGATGCAATAGTTATCCATCCACAATTCGGTGGTCGGTGTACCGAGGGCCCACTTCCACACGGTCGGGTCTCCGCCTGCTTCGGCGATACGGAAGTACGCCTGACGAGCATCGCCGTTCCAGGCCATCGACAAGGCGTAGGCACCTTCGGCAATTGCGGTGCTTGGGTAGCTATCAAACTTCTTGATGTGTTGAGCTAGCTCATCAACCAAGAAAGCCTCACACGCGTCGAGGTCGGCGGTGTCGGTTCCGTTCCAGTCTTTGCCATTGGCCCAGCACCAAGCACCCCACAAGTTCGGACCGGTGTCGATCACTGAACAGTTTCCGCTGGCTTCGCCCATGCATGCATCAAAGAAGTCCTGCCAGGTCACGAGGTCTTTGGTGATGACGGTGCTGTCCCACATGAATCCGGTTGTTCCCCAGTTCTTGCACACCGAATACTCGTTATTGGGATCCCATTCTTGGGCCAAATAATTCGGGTCGACGTTCACCATGTTCGGGATCAACGACGTGTCGAACTTCTGGATCAGACCTTTTTCAATCATCTGCGGAATGTAGGGACCAGTCGGAACGACGATGTCGAATCCGCTGTTTCCACCCGAGGTAGCCAACTTGGTGATGAGGTCTTCGTTGCTGTTGAAGTAGTCAACCTTCATCGAAACACCGATGGCGTCTTCGGCTTGCTGACCGACCAACAGCGGGTCGTTGTAATCGCCCCAGGTGTACATGGCCAGAGTTCCAGAGGCGGCGTTAATCACGCGACTCCAGTCACCCGATGCCAAGGGCGAGTCATCCGGACCGGAGGAACCATTGTCGTCGCCGCCACATGCGGCAACAACTAGTGCCAAACCGGCGGCCGCTGAACCCATTTTGAAGATGGCGCGACGCGTCAACTTCTCATGAAAACTCTCAGGTGCCAACATACGCAACTGCGGGATCTTGTCATTGGTGGTCATGGGATTCTCCTTCTTTTTGATGGATATTGCTGTGTATTTAAATCGTGTGCTGAATCTTTTAGTTGTCGTGAATCTCTTCGTCGCCGTCGGTCATCACGATGTCTGCTTGTCGAGCTGAGAAGAGGTACACATCATCGGCCGACCAATGGCAAAAAACATTGTCGCCTTGTTGGAAACGCGCTGCATGCGCTCGTGGCGTGAGCACCAACAGGTCGCGGTCTTTCACCGACACGACGTACTGCAGAACATCACCAAAGTGAGAAACGCCAGCGACAACACCTGCGGTGACATTGTTTGAGTCAGCGGGGCGCTCTGCCGACAAATTGATGCATTCGGGACGAACTGCCGCGAGTGCCGGTTGGCCGTTCGGAACGTCTTCTTCGGGGCGACTCGCGACGAAGTCGGTGCCGTCGTCAGCGCGAATACCGTGCTCGGTGGCAAGACCTTGCCAGAAGTTGTTGCGTCCGATGAAACCAGCGACGAAGGCCGACGACGGATGCTCGTACACAGTCTCGGGGTCGCCGAGTTGTTCGATGTGCCCATCAAGCATGATCGCGATGCGATCGCGTCACGAAAACAAAAGTGATGCCGAGTCGACTCTGCAGCAACTTGAGTTCGATCTGCATTTCTTCGCGAAGCTTGCGGTCGAGCGCACCAAGAGGTTCGTCGAGCAACAACACACTCGGTCGGTTCACGAGGGCCCGGGCAACTGCGACGCGCTGTTGTTGACCACCCGACATCTGACGCGGCTTACGCTCGGCCAATTTACTCATCTGCACCATGTCGAGGGCTTCGGCGACTTTTGCCGCGATCTCCGACTTCGCAACACCTTGTTGACGCAAACCGTATGCCACATTCTCGGCAACGGTCATGTGCGGAAATAGTGCGTAGTGCTGAAAGACGGTGTTGACGTCACGCTTATACGGAGGAACACCCTGCACGTATTCGCCGCTAATGCGGATAAACCCAGAGTCGGGCTGTTCAAAACCAGCCAGCATGCGCAGCGTTGTGGTCTTGCCACATCCGCTTGGGCCGAGCAACGACAAGAATTCACCAGGCTTCACCAGAAGGCTGACTGAGTCCACGGCAACCATTGAACCGAACCGTTTTGTTACACCCTCAAGTTCGACTGCACCTCGGTCACCACTCACCTGTCGGGTCCCCCATTCTGACTGATCGACATCGTCTCATTCCTTTGCACTCGTAAGTGCTCAGATGCGACTATAGGACACTTGAACCGCTGGTGAAACTTATTCTGAACCCTGAAACACCGAGTTAACCTAGAAAACAACCCTAGGAGTTTGCGTGAACGCCCCCAACAATGACCCGTCCGACCTCATGGCCCTTGGGCAGAGGCATCTCTGGGGGCATTTCACCAACCTGTCAGCCATCCAGCGCCAGGGACTGCCCATCATCGACCACGGCGACGGCGCCTATGTATATGACACCAACGGCAAGCGCTACCTCGATGGCTTGTCGGGTCTGTTCACGGTCAATGTCGGGCACGGCCGCCGCGAGCTCGCCCAAGCCGCCGCCCAGCAAAGCGAAAAGTTGGGTTACTTCCCGCTGTGGAGTTTCGGCCACGAGCCCGGCATTCGTTTGGCCGCCAAGTTGGCATCGCTCGCACCCGGCGATCTGAACCGCGTGTTCTTCACAGCAGGAGGCGGCGAGGCAATTGAGTCAGCCTGGAAGTTGGCGGTGCAGTACTACACGAATATTGGTCAGCCAAACCGCCGCAAGGTCATCAGTCGTTACTACGCCTACCACGGCACGTCACTTGGTGCGCTCAGCATCACAGGCATCCCGGCGATTCGCGAACCATTCGAACCACTCTTTTCGTGGGCGGTCAAAGTTCCGAACACCAGCCAGTACCGCTGCGGTATGTGCGCCGAACAAAATGCTTGTTCGCTCGATTGTGCCGACGAAGTTGAACGCACCATCTTGCGCGAAGGACCCGAAACGGTCGCCATGGTCGTTATGGAGCCAGTACAAAACACCGGCGGGGCCTTGGTGCCACCCCCTGGATATTGGAAACGCATTCGCGAGATCTGCGACAAGTACCAAATTCTTCTTGTTTCCGATGAAGTGATTTGTGGCTTTGGTCGTTTGGGTTATTGGTTCGGTTGTGAACGTTTCGAATATCAACCCGACATGATTACTTTCGCCAAGGGCGTGACGAGTGGTTACGCACCACTTGGCGGGGTCATCGTCAGCGATCGCTTAGCTGCACCATTCACATTTGGTGGTCATCCAGTTTCGTGCGCCGTTGCGCTTGCCAACATTGACATCATGGAGCGCGAAGACCTCTTAGGAAATGTGCAACGCAACGAAGCAATCTTTGACGAAGTCATGGAAGGCCTCCGCGACCTTCCGTTTGTTGGCGATGTACGCGGGTGTGGATATTTCCGCGTCATTGAACTCGTCAAAGACAAAGCAACGAAACAATCGTTTACCGATGACGAATGCAATTGGTTATTGCGCGACGAACTGTCGCCTTATATCTATAACGCCGGGCTCATCTGTCGTGCCGACGATCGCGCCGATCCGGTTTTGGTTTTGTCACCCACATTGGTGTGTGGTGAAGAAGAATTGCGCTTCATCGGCAAAGTTCTCACCGACGCCCTCAATCAAGCGGCAATAGCTTTCAGCACTCGTTAGCTTTCGAGATTGGCCATCACGTGCTTAATGCGCGTGTA
>JBEDJE010000276.1:0-2712 GCA_041172985.1 Actinomycetota bacterium | reverse complement strand
CGGGCTCGTGGGCGATCGCTGACATGCACTGACGACGCTATCTGCAACCTCTGCGCTGCCCTGTTCGGAGCCTCATCACAGATAGCGTTTCACCTCTGTGGAGAACGACGAATCGGCCAAATCACGAGTTTTTGGTGACGACCTTTCTCCCCCCGACAGTTACGACCCTTTCGAAACCTCTCGGCCCATCCCCCGACCAACCGAGGTCGGACCTATTGAGCCACTTTTGATGCCCCGCAATAACGACGAAGCGTCGCGAAACTTGGCCCCTGTCGTGAAAGTCCCTTTTTGGGATCGCCCGAAGCCCAAGAAGGATTGGTACTGGTTTCTTGGACGACTCGGTTCAAGTTTGATCATTCTTGGACTATTGATGTTCTTGTTCGTCGGTTACCAACTGTGGGGAACCGGAATCGAAGAAGCACAATCGCAGAACAAACTTGAAAATCGTTTTAGTGAAATTGCAGTCTCCACAATTACGACACCGTCAACATCTCTCGCACCATCAACCAGCGAGCCACCGGTAGTAACAACAGTCGCTCCACCCAAACCAATCGTGATTAATGAAGGCGACCCCATCGCCATCATTGAAATGCCAACAATTGGTGTCACCAAATACGTCGTTGCGGGTGTTCAAACTGCTGATCTCAAAAAAGGTCCTGGTCACTACCCTGCGACACCTTTTCCGGGCGAACTCGGTAATGCATCAATCGCCGGACACCGCACAACTTATGGTGAACCATTCCGTCACCTTGATGACCTGAACATCGGCGATCCGATCGTCATCACCGATTTGTTGGGGCGCCAATTCACTTATCTTGTCAGCAATCAACAAGTTGTTGAGGCAAACGACTCGTGGGTCGTCGCCACAACCGACCCCACAAAAGCGATCCTCACGTTGACGACTTGTCATCCCGAATTTTCAGCCAAACAACGTTTAATCATTTCTGCCGAACTTGACCTCGCTCAAAGTGACATCGCTGCCTCACCGGCCGCCATGTATGCCGATGAAATCGTTGACACAACCACGGTTCCGTCAACTGAAATTGTTACCTCTGAAGCACCAACAATTGTCGTTCCTGAAACGTCAACGACGACCACAACTACTACGCCCGAAATTTTCGTTGACGATTCAATTGATAGTGAGAGCGCCGACGCTTTAAGCCGTGGTTGGTTTAGTGATCTTTCGGCAATTCCCCAAACGTTGTTGTGGGGATTACTCGAACTTCTCATTGTGATGGGCGCATGGCGAGTAGCTAAGAAATTCCGTAACCGCATTATCGGCGCTGCTGTTGGGTTTATCCCATTCTTTGTAGTTCTGTACTTCGTCTTCCAGAACGTCAATCGTCTGCTGCCACCAAATCTCTAATAGCTCAAGGGTTTATCGGCTCAACAAGTCTGAACAAAAAGCAACCGTGCCTGAAACCAATGCATGAGGCGATTCCCAGGGCACAAAATGTCCACAGTCGCGCAACAAGTACGGCCCGATGTGATTGTCAAAGACAACCGCAGCCATTTGGTCGAACGCTGGATAGATCACGTGATCGCTAGGACCAAACAAAATCAAAGTTGGGGTTTTCTCATTGCGACCCATCGTTGTCATGTCGCTGTTCTTTGACGCATTGAACACAGTTTCATAACCACCAAACGATGCGCGTAAAACTTCTGCACTCGAAAATGGTTCGGTATGGAAGTCAACGGCCTCTTGATCGAAAGTTCCGGGGTGAGCCCAAAAACGACTTCCGTAAAACGTTGCGATATAACGACGTCGTGCATCGGGCGTTGAAAGTTCTGTAGCTAATCCGTCAGCGTCTGTTCCTTGACGAATGAAATAGTCGGCGGCTTCACGCGGCGCACGAGTGCCTTCAATATTCTTCATACGTTCTTTGTCAAACGGTAACGGCGAATTGAACAACACCATGCGGTCAACAAATTCGGGATATCGCAAAGCCATGTCTTGAATGACTGGTCCTCCCATGTCTCCGCCAAGCACAACAACTTTGTCGTAACCAAGTTGATCGTGTACGAGTGAATACATGTCCTTCGAGTGTGATGGAGTGTCATAGAAACCATCGGGTGCTAAGCCACTGTCACCAAAGCCGCGAAGGTCGGGAACAATCACGTCAAAGCCCGCCGCTACGAGAGGTTCAATGACTTTCCAAAAAATACGCTTACTTTCGGGCCAACCATGAAGACATAACAAAGCTGTCCCAGACCCGTTAGTTGATCGCTCATAAACAAATGTCTGTTTAAACCCGCGCAACGTCGATGTGTGAAGTTGAAATCGCTGAGGATCTACATCTGGATTCATCACACCACCGTACCGAGAACTCTCAAATCCCGCCGTACTCGGCGAACCCATCCCCCTAACCTATATCTCATGGATGCCAACGAATTTCGCGCCAACGGACAAGCCGTGATTGAACTCATTGCTCAATACCTTGAAACGATTGAGCAACGACCAGTGACCGCCGACGTGCGACCCGGGGACATTCGTTCAATGTTGCCCGAACATCCACCAACATCGCCTGAATCATTTGACGAAGTTTTACGCGACGTCAACAACATCGTTCTGCCTGGTCTCACCCATTGGCAACATCCAAATTTCTACGCGTTCTTCCCTGGCAACTCGTCGTATCCGTCAATTCTTGCCGACCTATTAACTGCTGGATTAGGGGTACAGGGAATGAGTTGGCTCTCATCACCAGCGTGCAC
>JBEDJE010000275.1:0-2715 GCA_041172985.1 Actinomycetota bacterium | reverse complement strand
GTCTTGACGTAACTCTCAATATGCTCACGCACCCATTCAGAGGGGCTGTCGATGATGGGTGTCGGGGGAGTGCTGTTCTGGGTGATGGTCTTGCTCATACATGAAAGCGTAACCTCGCTGAGGTGAAGAGCGTTCGAACGGTTCAGGTAGGTCTTCTGTTGGCTGTGTGCGCAGCGACGATCGTTGCTGGCTGCTCTGGCTCAGATTCGGCGACTCCTCCAATGACCGAGGCTCCACAACTATTGATCGCCACAACGACCACATCAACAACAACGACGTCAACGACGAGCACCACCACATCGACAAGCACGACGACAACGACGCTCCCTCCTACTGAACTCACGACGAGCATCGGAAGTTCAGTTCAAGGTCAACCCATCAATGTCATTCATCGTGTTGATATTCCCGGTGCACAATTGCCAGTTGATGATCTGAATCGAGTCGTCGTACTTGTGGTCGGCGTCATTCATGGTGATGAGCAAGCAGGACTTGATGTCATTCGCGAAATACGGGCCATGTCGCCAACTGAAATACCAGCCAATGTTGATCTGTGGTTATTGCCAGCAATCAATCCTGATGGTGTCGCACTCAATCAACGTCACAATGTCAATCAAGTCGATCTCAATCGTAATTTCCCATATAAATGGGGATTAATCGCCGGACCAGGCAACTGGGAATACAGCGGTCCATCGGCTGCAAGCGAACCAGAAACTCAAGCGATGGTTGAGTTTGTGAAGTACTTGCGACCCGATATGACGGTGTGGTTTCACCAAGACGAATTCAGTATTGCTCCGTCATCAGGACCAGATGGACCATTGCGTCGCGAGTATGCGCGACTCACTGGACTTCCGCTGAAGGGCGTTCCGGGCGGCACGTACACCGGAGTTGCGGCAACGTGGCAACGCAAAACTTTCACTGATGACACGGCGTTCATCGTTGAGCTTGGTCCAACACTGGCCGAAGGCGAGGCGCTCACTCACGCTCGCGCGATCTTGTCTGTTGTTTCGTTGTTGCCCTAAGGCGTTGCAACAGTTACTTCGCAGCGAGTTCTTTGATCCACGCCGGCAGTCGCTGTGGCCGACCCTGAGCGTTGATGTACGCATGTTGCGTCGAGGCAGTTGACGAGGATTGGCCGCCGACCGTGATCAAGTAGTTGATTGTGAAGGTGGCACCCGTGGTTGCGGCCAAAACTAAGTGGACTGTCATCACGTCGTCGAACTTCAGCGGTTGGCGGTATTTCACCGTGGCCTCAAGCACCGCCGAGTCGCCGAGGGTTTCGCGTGAGTCGGCATACGACTGACCTATTGCTCGCAGATACTCGACGCGGGTTTCTTCGAGATAGGGCAAGTACCTGCTGTGATGCACGATTCCCATGGCATCAGTTTCAGAAAAGCGCACCCGGATCTGGTGGGCAAAGGTGTAGTCCTCGGGGTTGAGAGACGGTTCTGGAGCGGCGCGCACGGTGAGGACGGTATCTGAACCAAGTCGGGCTGGGGTCAAAGTGGAGCATGAAATTTAGCCGTTTGGACCCAACTATGTACAAATCGGTTGCGAAGGGCGTAGGGTGAGTTCCTAACGGGCACAGTGCCCGGCAATAGAGAGAAATGAGTACCACCGTGGCTCTAGGCACAGTGAAGTTTTTTAATGCAGAAAAAGGTTATGGATTCATCTCCCGTGAAGACGGTCCCGATGTGTTCGTGCACTTCTCACAGATCCAGTCTTCAGGCTTCAAGACCCTCCAAGAGGGCCAAAAGGTCGAGTTCGACGTCGGTCCCGGACGCAAGGGCGATGAAGCCCGCGACGTTCGCGCCGTTGACTGATCATTCACTGATCAGTTTCTGATTGCATCTGTTCTGAGTCGCCGCTGGCGACTCAGAACAACTTCAGTTTTCCCCGTCAGTGTGTATGCACGAACGCGGTTGAGAACTGATTATCCGGAGATGTCGGCCACTGTCGCCGACAAAATCCGTACCAAGGCGTGTGGGTCAACTTCAATGTCCATCCCACGCTTGCCGCCCGACACAAAGATGGTGTCCCACAACGTGGCGGTTTCGTCGATCACTGTCGGCAGTACTTTGCGTTGTCCAAATGGACTGATCCCGCCCACGACATAACCCGTCATCCGTTCGGCAGCGATGGGATCGAGCATGTCGGCCTTTTTTGCCCCGAGCGCAGTCGCGATCCCTTTTAACGACAACTTGACCGATACCGGCACGATTCCGACTGCATGAGTGGTTGAGCCGCCCTGCAAGGTCACAAGCAAGGTCTTAAACACGCGATCTTCTTCGACCCCGAGAGCTTGAGCGGCCGCTTTTCCGTAGCCATGCTCGCCAGGGGCCACATCGTTGGTGAAACTATGCACCGAGAACGATGCCTGGGCCTGCTCAAGAACCACGATGGCGGGCGTACCGCCCTTGTTTTTTTCCGGTTGATTCACACTGTTCACCCATTCACACTGTTCACCGATTCACAGCCTTCAACTAGCCGAGCCATTGTGACACGCAGGTAGAGTACCGAAAGCCCGATTTTGTGGGAAAAAAGTACTAAATACCATCAGCCAAAGAACCTAGATGAGGCCGATCAACTCTTTATGACCGCTCAACACCCAGATTTTGATGACGAACAGGCGTATATCGATCACGCCTACGACTGCCTCGTGCGGAGTCGCGAAGACGCGTTAAAACTGCGCGGTCATACCGAAGCCGGAATGGGCGG
>JBEDJE010000274.1:0-2717 GCA_041172985.1 Actinomycetota bacterium | reverse complement strand
GTATTTCAACAGTGTCTTGGAAATGGTCACCTTCGAACGGGCGATTGGTGCGTACCCATGCCAAGAATGTGCGTCCATCACCACCGCCCTCGGCCAAGAATTCATCGACGGCATCTGCAACTCGTCTTCGAGCAATGAGGTCTTCGTCAGATTCTGGTGAATCTTCTGAGAGTGGCGCCCGGGCATCGCGCGACCACGTAGCAATTCGAATTGAACTTGGTAGGTCGCCGACTTCGCGAGTCGCACGCTGGATGGGGTCGGCAGCAACTGAGCCCACAATGCGTGTCGGAATATCGTGAGCCTTGAGCGCATCACGGAGTGGCGCTAATTGGGCATTAGTTCGCGCCAATATTGCAAAGTCACGCCATCGAGACGTTGGTGTTCGCCACGATTCAATGATCTGGGCAACACCATCGGCTTCAGACTTTTCATCATCAAATCCGTAGATCTGTACAGGGGCTCCGTTGGGTCGGGTGGAGAAGAGTTGAGGTGGTTCGGTGGGTAAGTGTGACAGCGCTCGAAGACCTGCTTGAACGACTTGTGGTGTGCAGCGATAGTTGGCCGACAAACGAATGACTTCAATACCCGGGAAACGTTGTTCGAGTGCGGTGAGAGCTGAAGGATCGGCGCCGTTGAATCCGTAGATCGACTGTGACGGGTCGCCGACCAGCGTCAGGTCGTCTCGTCCAATGCGCCATTGATCAAGTACCGCCAGTTGTAACGGGTTTAAGTCTTGGGCTTCATCGACAAAAAGATGGCGAATCTTCCAGTGCACGATGTTGGCGAAGTTGTTGTCGTCGCGCATTGCATCAATGGTGAGTGACAAGAGATCATCAAGGTCAATGACTCCGCGTTTGCGCTTCAGCGCTTGGACATCACTCATGACTTTGGCGACATCGGCTACCGGTGCCGCTGAACGTCGACCACTTGAATGAACTGCTGATGCGTAACGGTCGGCGGTGATATTTCGTGAGCGTGCCCAATCGATATCAGCTGAAAGGTCATTGATATTGGCGGTGCGCTTTGGACCGATGACCTCGCCGATTAAACGGCGTCGATCTGAAACGACCACGGGGTGACTTTTGCCTTGCTCGTCCCAACGTTGACGCAAGAGGCCAAGGGCAACGGAGTGAAAAGTGCCAGCGATGATGGTGTCGCGAAGTCCGAGTGCTCTCAGGCGACGACGCAACTCGATGGCAGCCTGCCGTGTGAAAGTGAGAACGGCGACGTGTGATGCGTCGGCTGATTCATTCAAGCATCGGAACGCGACGCGACGGGTCAGAACTCCGGTTTTGCCCGAGCCAGCACCGGCGATCACTGCGAGCAGGGGAGCATCAGAGGTGATGGCAGCCCTTTGTGTGGGGTCGAGGCCCAGCAGCAGTTCATTCTTGAGGTCCGCATGAATCACCCCGTCATCGTAGGGCATGGGTGCCGAACTACAGTCAGGTGCATGCCGTATCCCGCCCGACTTTTGAACCCCGATGAGTCAGTTGCACTCGATCTGAACCCGCATTGGTGGTATTTCGCCGAATCGGCGAGCTCGTTCGTGGTGTCGGGCGTTTTGTGGCTGTTTGTTTTCGGACAAGACGATCGTAAGAGCTACCTGACTTACCCGCTTGGGCTCATTGCCCTAGCGACTGCGGTGTGGCTCCTGGTGCGTTATCTCAAATGGCGAACGACATATTTTGTGATTACGTCTGACCGTTTGATTTTTCGCTACGGCGTTATTGGTAAAGCCGGGATTGAAATTCCGCTTGAGCGTGTCAACAACGTGAACTTTAAGCAATCCATCTTTGAGCGAGTCATTGGTGCGGGCGATTTGCTCATCGAATCAGGTGGAGAAGACGGCCAACAACGATTCACTGATATCTCGCACCCCGACAAGGTGCAAAATCTGATTCACATGCAGATGGAAGATAACCAAAAGCGTTCGTTCAGCGTGAATGTCGTCGGTGGTAACGATGTAGCCACGCAACTCGAAAAACTTGAAGGTCTTCGGGATCGTGGAACCATCAGCGACGAAGATTTTGAAGAACAAAAACGACGTTTGCTCGATAGTTGATCTCTAGTGTCGGCGCAAGCCAACGATGCATCCGCCAAAACCGCCGCCAGTCATGCGAGCACCGAGAAAACCGGGTTCGCGCATCATGTCTTGTACGGCGCGGTTCATCTGATCATTCGAAGTTTCGTAATCGTTAGCCAGGCTGTGATGGCTCGCCAACATGAGGCGGCCGGCAGAGGCGAAATCTTTCTGCGATAGCGCAGTAGCGAAATCGCGGACTCTTTGATTCTCGGTGATGACATGTCGTGAGCGTTGAAGTAATCGTTGGTCGGTGATTTTCTGCAGATCGTTGATGGTGGCCAAGCGCAAGGGACCGATGATGGCTTCAACCTGGCGACAATCTTCAACTCGATCGGAGTATTCACTGCCGACAAGTGTGCGGTGCGAAACAAATCGCGTCACTACTTCGATGTCGTCGGGTATGGCGATATGTCGAACGTCAAGAGAGTGACAGTCAATGAGCGTCGCGGTATTTGGTTTCCCGATTGCGACACACAATTGGTCCATGATTCCGCATGGCACACCTGAGGCGATGTGTTCGGCACGTTGACACAGCAGAGCGATATCGGTATCTGACATTTGGCGATTGGCTATGTCGAGAGCAGCACGGGCGATAGCAACTTCGAGAGCAGCGCTTGAAGACAAACCCGAACCG
>JBEDJE010000273.1:0-2719 GCA_041172985.1 Actinomycetota bacterium | reverse complement strand
CATCATCGTCTTGTGGCAATGCCGCCAGATCAATCGTGATACCTTGATGCCGCTTCACTAGATCAACTGCTCCGTGCAACGCCGACAACATTCCAAGGCCCAACAGGTCAAACTTCACCAACCCAGCAGCCGCACAATCATCTTTATCCCATTGCAGAACACTGCGATCTTGCATGCGACCCCACTCAACAGGGCACACTTCAATTACTGGGCGATCACAGATCACCATTCCACCCGAATGAATTCCAAGATGGCGCGGGGCATCTTCAATTTCGGCCGCAAGTTCTAACACCAATGGCGGAATGGTTTGATCGACTCGACCTTCGGGTGTTTTCTCCGGAGAGTTCGCGGCCACATTGCGCCACATATCCATTTGCTTTGACCACGCATCTTGTTGTCCCGGCGCATAACCAAGAGCCCGAGCCATATCTCGCACTGCCGATCGCGCACGATACGTAATCACATTGGCCACCTGCGCCGTGTGATGACGTCCGTAGCGATTGAAAACATATTGAATGACTTCTTCACGCCGACCACTTTCAATGTCGAGGTCGATATCGGGTGGGCCATCACGATCGGGTGATAAGAAACGTTCAAAGAGCAATCCCAACGACACCGCATCGGCTTTCGTGATGCCGAGCGAATAACACACCGCACTATTGGCCGCACTTCCACGACCCTGACAAAAAATGTCGGAGTCATTACAGAACTGCACAATGTCCCAGACCACCAAGAAGTAGCCGGCAAATCCGAGCAGTTCAACAACTTCAAGTTCGTGATCGATTGTTTTCCAGGCCCGCGCGCGAATGCTGAGGTCTTCCCCACTTTGTGGACGTTCGCCATAACGACGTCGCGCGCCTTCTTCGGTGAGGCGTCGCAAGAATTGCATCTCGGTCAAGCCATCGGGGCACGGATACGGCGGCAACTTTGGTGCCACAAGCGACAAATCGAATGCTGCCGCTCGACCAATCTCGGCGGCCAAGTCAATCACCCCGGGATAGCGCGCGAATCGGCGAGCCTGTTCGGCACCGCTTCGCAAGTGTGCTGTCGCCGCGGCTGGCAAACAATGGTCGATCTCGTCAAGGCTGCAACGTTGATTGACTGCCGCAATCGCCGTTGCTAACCGTCGCGCTGATGGAGTTGCGTAATGAACATTGTTTGTGGCAATGCACTGCACATCAGCCCGCGCCGCCAGCTCGGCCATCGCATCGTTACGTGCAGTATCAAGCGGGTCACCGTGATCCCATAGTTCAACTAACACTCGGTCACGACCAAAAGCAGTGATCAACTTTTGTAATTCGCGCAACGCCACACTTGGACCGTGCTCAATTAATGCCGCAGGCACGGCACCTTGTCGACAACCAGTCAGCACCCACCAATGACCCGCACCTACTTCGGCCAGATCGGGCATTGTGCAACGCGGATCGCCCTTGCTGCCGGCCAACTGCGCCAAGCTCAGTGCCCGTGACAAACGCGCATAGCCAGCGGTGCCATCGGCCAACACAACGAGATGTTGCGGACCAGTCGATGATTGAACTGTGATTTCACTACCGAACACTGTCGGCAGTCCCACCGCTCGTGCGGCTTCGGCAAAACGCACGACGCCATACAATCCGTTGTGATCGGTGACTGCCAAAGCAGTCAGACCCAAACGATGAGCCTCTTCGGCTAACTCTTCGGGATGTGATGCTCCGTCGAGAAACGAAAAGTTTGAATGGCAATGCAGCTCGGCATATGGCACAACGGGCCGCGGCGTACCACCAGTGGGCGTGCGATCGGGCTCTGGGACGACGACTGGCCGAACCATCGACGGCGACGATGACTGGGGTTGACGGCCCGACAAACGGGCTTCAAGTTCGGACCAAGTGGTTGGCCCTTGCATTCCCCATGTCGACGCCATATCGACAGGCTAGCGAACATATGTTCGTATGCCAAGAGCAATGTTTGAGTGTGTGTTTTAGGCGAGCGCCTGCATGACGTCGGCGATCAGGTCATCGGCGTGTTCGAGTCCGCAGCTCATGCGCACGGTGCCAGGAGTAATGCCACTGTCGGCCAGTTCTTCTGGAGTCATGCCGGCATGGGTCGTCGAAGCTGGGTGCGTCACCAAAGTTTCGGGGCCACCCATCGAGGTTGCGGCATGACACAACTTGACCGACCGCACAAACTTGGCTCCGGCATCAAGACCACCAGCCAATTCAAATGACAGCACTCCACCGTGCATGCGGTACTGACGCGATGCCAATTCAAATTGCGGATGAGATTCAAGACCCGGATGCCGCACCGACACAACCGCCGCGTGCGCTTCAAGAGCGCGACCAATCGCCACCGCGTTCGAACCTTGCTGACGCAAACGCGGACCAAGTGTGCGCAAACCGCGCAAACCATTCAATGCATCAAACGGCGAAGCGCATGCACCTTGTAGAACAGCAAAGCCCCACAGCGCATCAATGAGATCGCGTTCACCAGCAACAACACCAAGAGTTGCATCGTTGTGGCCAGCCATTGCCTTGGTTGCTGAGTGCAAAACCAAATTGACACCATGATCAAGCGGACGCGAACCAAGTGGCGTTGACAACGTCGAATCCACAACAGTTATTGGGCCTTTGATTGAACCCAGGTCATCAAGATCGACGATGTCGAGCAACGGATTCGCGGGTGTTTCAGCAAACACCATCATCGTTCGACCAGGAATCACTGCTTCAGCAAATGCACCGATCTT
>JBEDJE010000272.1:0-2726 GCA_041172985.1 Actinomycetota bacterium | reverse complement strand
GTGAGTTCTGAAGATTATTGGGACGACGCCCGAAGTTAGTGAGACGTTCGCCGACGTGAGGCGATCACTATTGATCCGAGTGCTGTTAACAGCAAGGCCACGGTGAGATAATCAAACCGACTTCCAGTGGCAGGAAGTTGTTCGGGAACAACGGTTGTTTGGGGAATGGTGGTCGATGTCGTGACCAGCGGCGCCACGGTTGTTGTTGTGGTGACAACCACGGTGTTGGCAAGCCGTACGACACCGACACTCATGGTTCCTTGGGCGTCCAATTGACCCGCAGCAAGAATGCGTCCATCGCTTTGAATGGTCACTGAAAACATTCGACCGATAAGTGACGTGCCTCGCCAAGTCCCTGATGTCGCAAAATTATTGTCAAGAGTCCCGTTGTGATTGAGACGCATGACGAACGGTTGTGGATTTGTTGGATTGATCATTCCACTGAGCAAAATCTTATTATCTGAAGTAACAATTACATCGTCCGCGTAGACATCACTGTTTGCAGTTGGCAAGTATGCCCAACCATTGACGCCGCAATCAGAATCGAAAGCACCAGTTTGTGTCAGGCACACGACGATGGGACTCTGTTGAGCGCTGGGCGATGGACCACCATATGTACCGACAGCCACAAGATTTCCGTTTGGACGAAGAGCGATTGCATTGAGTTGAGCGTCGCCGTTGAACTCATTGATGAAGTACCCGAGCGTGGCAAACGTTGAATCAAGTTGGCCATTACTGGTGAGACGTCCGACGATGGCCGCATCGGGGGCAACAGTTCCGACAATTGAACCGGTGAAAATGATTCGGCCATTGCTGTCAATGACGACATCTTGGGCTTGTCCTTTTTGGTTTGCCGTTGAAATGAATCGACCATTAAGTCCGAATGAGTTATCAATGATGCCCACAGCACTAAAGCGCGCGACCAAGATTCGTTGATCGTTACTGTCTGAAACCGTCGGGTATTCATCGCCAACTACAATGATCTTTCCGTCTGGTTGAACTGTCAAGGCTCGAGCTGAGGTGCCATCACCAGCTGAATATGTCGCAATCCCGTTGTTTCCGAATGTTGTGTCGAAACTGCATGTGTTTGTGAACCTGGCGACAAAAAGAGCGCCCTTGTTGTTGATTTGCATTGTTCCGGTAATAACGAACGAACCATCGGAGAGTACGACGACATCGCTTGCAACTGCGTCGTTGACTGTGTCAACAAGTTGCCCGGTGTTATTGCAGGTTGTGTCTGCGGATCCGTCAGCGAGGAAGCGATTGGCGAGGATTCGTGACGCTGGTGAATCTGTAACCGATCCAACGACCAATACTCGATTGTCAGGGTAGTTGGCTATGGCATAAGCCGCTGACTCGGTGGCGTGTGTTGAGACAACAACACCAGTACCGCCCCATGAAGCATCAAGATCACCGTCGCTGGCGTGCACAATCGAACGAGACATCAAAATTAAGCCGATGACAACAATGACCGCGACAAGTTTTTTCACAGGGTGAGTCTACGGAAGTGTGACCTTTGGGTGTTTTTATCGTGGCGTTGTGAGCGCAAAAGCGACAGCGGCGGCATGACCGACATTGAGTGAATCAACATCGTGAGCGATGGGAATACGAATCTGATGATCGGCCGCCGACAAAGTTTCTGCCGGAAGCCCATTTCCTTCAGAGCCAAAGACAAGAGCAAGCGGACCAGGTTTGGGGTCAACGAAGTCGAGCAGAGATGTTGCTTGGGCGCTTGGGGTGAAAGCAAGCACAGATCCGCTCTTGCGGCGAACCACCGACATGGCCTCAGCAATGTTCATGTTCACGATGGGCAGAAAGAGAATTTCGCCCATCGACACCCGTACGGTGCGGCGGTAATACGGATCGGCACATGTTGGATCAATGACGATGGCGTCGATGTGAAACGCGCGAGCCGATCGAGCAATGGCACCCAAGTTTTCGTGATCGCTGAGTCCTTCAAGAATCGCGATGCGATGGCGAGGTCCGTAGAGCGGAGGGTGTGACAAGACCTCGTCAAGCGTGAGTGGGTCTGGTCGAAAGGCCGAGCCGACCACACCGCGGTGCATGTCAAAGCCAACAACACTTGAAATCACTTTTCGGTCGGCGACATAAATGGGGCAGGCAACCCCGGTCAAGGCTGGCGTCATGACGTCAACCCGATTAGGTGAGAGCACGATTGACCGTAAGCGCATATTTGATACGACGAGGCGACGAACAACTTCGACACCCTCTGAGATGAAGAACTGATTGTCGGCCGAGCGGCGACGAATCTCGGGATCACTCAAGCCGACGTAATCAGCCAATCTAGGGTCGGTGGGGTCGGTGATTTCGATCGGGTTAATACTCACTCATGCATTCTGCCGACATATATAGAAAGTGAGTCAGCTGGTGGAGCGCACATTTTCGCGTCGTTGATGCGTTTAACTAGTATGACAAACACAACCGATAACCCAAACCCACTGATCCTTCTCGACATTGATGGAGTCATCAATGACTTAAACGCTCTCGGTGGCCTAGACCGTGACTGGGGCATTGACCAGGTCTATAGCCATGGCCACATGGTGCATATTCCGGATTACATGGGTTGGCTCATTCGCCAACTCACCGATGTCGCCGAAGTGCACTGGTGCACAACCTGGCGACACCGAGCTAACGACGAAATCGCCGAGCATCTCGGCATTGATCAACTTCCTGTGGTTGACGACGGGACCAAAAGTCGATTCGTT
>JBEDJE010000271.1:0-2731 GCA_041172985.1 Actinomycetota bacterium | reverse complement strand
GACGATCTACCTGAACTGTCACTAGTTGGTGGAGGAACCGTCGCTGAAGGTGGCACGGGTTCATTTCGTATCGTCGCTGACGCTCCGGTCACCAAAGACACGTCTGTGAACTATCAACTTTCTGGTACCGCACAAAATGGCGCCGACTATCGGGCTTTAAGTGGCACAGTCATTATGAAGGCTGGTTCAAGCAGTGTCACAGTTCCGATCAATGTCATCAACGACGACGTGATCTTTAAACCCTCAGACATGCTCGTCGCAGACTGGCCAGCGCGTATCGGCAAAGTTGAAGTTGATGAAGGTGAATTTGTTCTGCAAGGCAACGTTGTTCTGAGCCTGACCGAACCACAATTCACCATCACTATGAAAGTCAGCCCAACCGACCGTGCCGAATTAGAAGTCGGTCAAGCAGTTTCAGTCGACTTGAAAGTTGGCGGTCAGATTCTTCCGGGAGTGATTTCCGAACTTAATGACAGCGCCAACGTGGGTGCTGCTGGCGAAGAACTGTACGAGGGCACAATTACGGTTACCGGAGATTTCAGCGCCGTTGATGGTGCAACAGTCTCTATTGATGTCACCCTCGCCGAGGCCTTGCAGGTACTGGCTGTGCCCGTCGCTGCGGTGCTTCGTTCAGCTGACGGCGATGAAGTCCGTATCGTGAATGATGCCGGCACAATTACTCGGGTCAAAGTCACCATCGGTTTGATTGACGGAGAATGGGTCGAAATCAAGGATGGTTTGAAAGGTGACGAATTGGTAGTCGTCGATATTGCTGCTGGCAACGTCGCCGCGGCTGCTTGATCAAGTCTCATGAATACATCGTCCTCAACCCAGTCATTAGAAACACCGACGCTCATGGAGCTCAGTCATGTCTCGCGGGTTTACGGAACGGGAGAAGCCGCAGTTTGGGCTCTACGCGACGTATCGCTGATTATCCGCGCTGGTGACTTTGTTTCTATTGTGGGTCCCTCTGGATCGGGCAAATCCACCATGCTGGGTTTACTCGGATGTCTTGATGTCCCAACCGAAGGCACAATTACCGTCGGCGACGAAGAAGTCACCCGTCTCGCTGACGCGGCTCGGACCCGAGTTCGTGGAAGAAGTATTGGTTTCGTTTTTCAACAGTTCCATTTGATTCCTCATCTAGACGCTTTAGGAAATGTTGAGACAGCACTGTTATACCGTTCTCTCAAACCTGCTGAACGGCGAGAGCGAGCTATGGCGTCTCTCGAACAAGTGGGTCTTGGTCGGCGCGCCGATCACCGCCCAGTTCAGTTGTCAGGAGGCGAACAACAGCGTGTTGCTCTCGCTCGGGCTCTCGTGACTGATCCAAAGATTCTTTTGGCCGACGAACCAACTGGTGCACTTGATACGAAAAATGCCGCAAACGTGATGGAAATTCTCTCAGGGCTGAGATCTTCCGAGCGCGCCGTCGTCATCGTGACCCACGATACGAGTATTGCTAATTCGGCCGCACGTAAAATCTCAATGCTTGACGGAGGAATAGTTTCCGACGAGGTCCTGCGGCCATGAGCACTTTCAAGGATCTTGTACGAGTTGCCTTCACTGGCCTGCTTGCTCGCAAAGTTCGCACACTTTTGTTACTTCTTGGCCCAATGATCGGTGTTGCAGCGATCATTGCCTCAGTTGGTTTGACCGATTCGGCAAAAGGTGACCTCAAGCAAAAAGTCGCCAAACTTGGAACGAACCTGATTGAAGCTGCTGCTTCAAGTTCATTCGGCGGCCAGAACCCAACTCTTCCAACCGATGCGGTTGAACGCGCTTTAACCGTCTACACAGTTGAGAAGGTTTCGGCTGTGGTTGAACTTTCAAATATCGTTGTGAGCCCATACGAAGAAGCGCGCGAAAAGTTTGAGACGGTTCCGATTCCGGTTCTTGGAACCGACAGCAATTTGCCCGAAGTTCTTCAAGTTGATTTGGTATCTGGACGCTGGATTAATCAGTTCGACGAAGAGAGCAGTGTTCGAGCAGCCGTGATCGGCGTCGGCTTAGCCCGGGAATTTGATGTCTTGCCAGGGGAGAACCGCACGATTGAGTTGAACGGAATCGCGTACGGCGTCGTCGGCATTTTGAATTCAGTTGAGCTTGAGCCTGGGTTTGACAATGCCGTATTCATTTCGTTCGCTCGAGCAGAAATTGATTTTCTCAACGATGACGTCAAACCCAACAAGATGTATGTGCGTTGCGCAGAAGGAACCGAAGCCGAAACCTCAGAAGCTCTCAAGACTGCAGTGAATCTAGGTGGACCTCAAGAAATCACAACGGATATCAAGAGCGAGGCGCTCGAATTAGCAGCACAGAGTGATCGCCAGTTGCAGATGATCGTTATTTCAATGGGACTTCTCGCAATCATTGTTGGCGGACTTGGTATCGCCAATGTGATGTCAATTTCAGTGATTCAGCGTTCGGCTGAGATTGGTATCCGTCGAGCACTCGGACACACCCGAAACATCATCGCGATTCAATTTCTTTTTGAAGCAATAGTGGTGGGTGTGATCGGTGGAATACTCGGGGTGCTTTTGGGTATGTTGGCGATATTCGTTGGTGCGTCGATTGCGGGATGGGTCTTCGTGATGGCTTCGTGGTTGGCGCCAGCCGGAATTGTTTTGGCAATTACGATTTCAATTCTTGCTGGTCTTTATCCAGCCACAATTGATTGACCCAGTGTTGAAACCGCTCACGGAACACCGGATCTTCGTAATCGCCAATC
>JBEDJE010000270.1:0-2734 GCA_041172985.1 Actinomycetota bacterium | reverse complement strand
GTTCAACAACGAGCTCGCTGGTCACTCCCGCGATCTGTGCGCCGATGATCGTCCCGAGCACGTAGGCGGCGGATGCGAGCGTTGCGCCGATCCATCCTTCCAACATCATCGTTGCCATGATCGTGCGCCGCGAGATCGGTCGACTGAGGAGGAGTTCAAGCGTTCCGCGCTGGCGTTCGCCACTGATTGAGCCAACGGTGAGTCCAGCACTCAAGATCCCAAAGAGCGCGACAATCGTGTTGCCGTGATTATTGATGTTGACCGAATTATGGGTCGGGCTTAGTTTTTAGTTTTACTTACTAGCCAGCATCGCGGAGCGAAATGATTTCGTTCATAAATTGCTTGGCAGCAGGATGACTGTCGCCAATACTTGCATCGCGCTCGATATATAACGGCGTAAAGTTTGGTCGCACGAGCGGCTCGTGAGCGGTTTGACAACCTGCACACCAATACAACACGCGGTTTGCTTCGCCGTGATGATTGACCTTCACAAGATCGCTGCAACGTACACATGATTTGCCCTGTCGACCATAAATTGCCAAATTATTTGACGATACATCGGCATTTTGCAGCATCTCATGAGCAAGCATGAGCAATTCTCGACACTCGGCACGCTTGAGAGTTCCGATATTGGCATATGGGTGCAACTCGCACGCCCACAAAATCTCGCAACGAAACACATTGCTCACTCCGCGAACAACTCGTTGATCAAGTAGCACGTCTGCAACTGTTTCATCGCGCTCTTCGTACTCCATCATTCGATCAACAGCTTCTTCGATGTCGGCATCAAGATGTGCGAGGTCTGGTCCAAGTTTGCCAAGTATCGGGTGACGCCGAGGATCAAAATCGTGGTACACGTCGATCTCTGGCGTATCAAAGCACACCGCAACCCAATCTTGTACATCAATCAAAACATCTGCGTGCTTTACATTCTTTCGCCACGTGTCGCCTATGCGATACACGACCCATGAACTCGACATCTACATTCGGGTATAGAGCACGATGCCGTTGTCCCAAATAATCTCAATGCTCTTGTCAAGATTGCGAACTTCTTCTATCGTGTGACCCACCTGAGGCACGATGCTGTCCATCTGTGGTGCTTCAAATCGGACCATCTTTTTGCCCAATAACGCAGTGCGTAATGCTGCTGCGTTGTGTTGAACCTTGTTGCCGATGAGCACGAGTAAAGATTATTCACACCGCTCACCCGAGTGAGGGATATACCGTTAGTTTGGACAACGTGAATGAAAAATCTGGCGACGATGAGTTGGCGTTTGATCAAGATGACGCCATGGTCCGACGTGCGGCTCAGCGATACGGCACAGTCGGCGCCATGTTGGCAGGTGGCATGCTGGTATTTGACAAACTGCTCGGCCGAAAACCAAAAGAAGAAGCCGCGGTTGTCATTGAGGCCGCAAGCGAACCAGGAAATATCGATGACAACGGCATCACGCTTGTTGTCGATGCCAACACAACGGTCGTTTCACCCCCGCCACACCTCCGTCGGCACGACTCCAACACCAGTCGGCGCGTAGTGATAAAGCGACGAAAACCCAACCCCAATAAGGGTTTGTAGCCCCTAGGGCAGTTGCCCCACCGAGGCCAATGCAAGCCTGATGAGGCGATCGTGACCGCTTGTCATTTCCTTACGCATTTGTTCGCTCACCGCTTGTTCAGGTGAGAACCATCCGAGGTCGAGGGCCTGTTGACTCGGTTGACAGTCGCCAGATACCGGCACAACGAACGCGAGACTTACTGCGTGATGTCGCGGATCATGAAAACCGCTGATGGTTGGATCCGGAAAATACTCGACGACCGTAAACGGCGCTGGTTCTGGTGGAATCTTGGGCAATGCAAGCGGCCCGAGATCTTTTTCGAGGTGTCGTAACAACGCCTCTCTAATGCGTTCGCCCAACAACACCCGTCCCGATACCACCGTGCGACTGATGCTGCCGTCGGGTGCTTGGCGCAACAACATGCCAACCGACGTGACCTGACCCATGTCGTCAACCCGCACTGGCACAGCGTCCACATAGACAAGGGGCACTTGCCCACGCACCTGATCAAGGGCGTTCGGGTCAAGCCAATTGGTTTTGATATCGATTTGGTCGCTCACTGTTTCCATTGTCACAGATGCCAGCAGTCCATCGTGGAATACCCAGCCAAGTCACTGTGTCTGGCAAAATGCGTGTGTGACAAAACAACAACCTGCTGTAACCAGCGCCCGAATCATGGCCGCATTCTTATTGACGGCAGGGGTAATGCACTTTGCCAACCCAACTTTTTTCGACAACATCGTTCCACCATGGTTGCCGCCGAGCGAACGATTTTGGACCTACATCAGCGGCATTGGCGAAATATGTATCGGCCTAGGTCTGCTCATGAGTGCAACTCGTCGTCGCGCAGCATTTGCTGCATTTGGAATATTTATTGCGGTCTACCCAGCCAACCTCTATATGGCGTGGGATTGGCGCGATCACGCACTCAGTGACCAACTTGTTGCGTATGGTCGATTGCCGTTGCAGTTCGGGATGTTTTGGTGGGCTCTCTCGATTGCCCGAGCGAATGCCCTACCAGTTGCCGGCGACGTACTTGGTTTCCAAGAACGCAAGTAATCCGTCGTGGCCGCCTTCGCGACCAATGCCTGATGCCTTGACTCCACCAAATGGTGCAGCAGGATCAGAAACAATTCCGCGATTGAAACCAATCATTCCAGCCTCTAACGATTCGGCAA
>JBEDJE010000269.1:0-2746 GCA_041172985.1 Actinomycetota bacterium | reverse complement strand
ATGGCTCGAGCTTTGGCTACACCGAAGAGGAGTACTTCATCTCGGGAACCGCAAATAGTTACACGTCCGCTCAGCCCTTGACCGAAGACGGTATGTGGACTGTCGAACCCAAAGATACGGCCGAGTACAAAACTCGAATCTTGGTTCGTCGCCCAACGACCGCAGCCGATTTCAGCGGCACTGTGTACGTCGAATGGCTGAACGTCACTGCTGGTCTTGACACTGGACCGACGTGGTCGTTGTCGTGGGTCGAAATGCTCCGTCAGGGATCAGTCTGGGTCGGAGTCTCGACACAACGCGTCGGCGTTGAAGGCGGCGGCAACAAGATGGGTGAGTTCAGAGTCTTGAAGATTGCCGACCCCGAGCGTTACGGCACCCTCAATCATCCCGGCGACAACTACAGCTATGACATTTTCAGTCAAGCTGGTGCCACGGTTTGGCAGCAATCTGACACAATTCTTGGTGGCCTAGAGCCGACCACAGTTATTGGCATGGGCGAATCACAATCGGCATTTCGTATGACGTCGTATCTCAATGCAGTTGCACCTACCCACGATGTTTACAGCGGCTATCTCGTTCATAGCCGTGGTATGCGCGGTGCAAACTTGTACTGCGCCACTAATTGCGCCGACCCCGGCGACCCATCAGATGTCAAGGGACCTGGCGTCGCACTTATTCGTACCGATTTGCAGCGACCAGTGTTGAACTTCTCCGCTGAAACCGATGTTGTCGGGACAAACCTGGGTTACCGCAAAGCCGAGCAACCCGACACCGACTTCTTCCGTGGTTGGGAAGTAACCGGCACTGCTCATGGTGACGCCTACAGCTTGGGTATCGGCGACTCTGACACCGGATCGGGCAACGGAGACCAAGGCTTGTTTGACGCTCAGTTCGGTGCGCCATCGTCGGTGTACATGGGGATCATCGAATGTGGTTTGCCGATCAACGCCGGCCCACATACCTATGTTTTGCGCTCGGCCATCCATTCACTCGACCAATGGGTTCGCACGGGCACACCACCAGCATCAATGCCCAAGCTTGACAACAAGGCAGATCTCACGGGATTCAACTTGGACGCACAGGGCAATGCTCTTGGCGGAATTCGAACTCCATTTGTTGATGTTCCGTTGGCTGCCTTGAGCGGTATTGGTCAAGAAGGCGGCAGCTTCTGTGGTCTATTCGGAACGACGCGTAGTTTCACCGCAGATGAGCTTGCCGCTTTGTATCCAACCGCTGAAGACTTCATCGCGAAGTGGAACGCGGCAACCGACGCTGCCGTTGAAAGTGGTGCGATTCTTGCCGTTGACGCCGAGCACATTAAAGCCGCGGGGGCTAGCTACGCCGCTCGTTGAGAGTTCAACTTGTTAGTTTGAACGAGTGAACACTTCCATAGAGGCCAAACCAGCTCGAAACCCGATGCTGGCCATCTTTACAACGGTCTTTATTGACATGCTCGGTTTCGGAATCTTGATTCCGGTGTATCCGTTGTTGATTAGTGAGGGTTCACCATTTCGCGTGACCCCCGAAGGCTGGTCATTCACGCAGGGTCTCATCATGTTGGGCTGGTTGCAAGGGATCTTCCCGTTATTCATTTTCTTGGCCGCTCCCATCTTGGGCCAGATGTCAGATCGTTACGGTCGACGGCCCGTCTTGGCGGTGTCGATCTTCGGAACCGCGATCGGTTATGCGATCTTCGCGGTCGGAATCAGTACTGCCAATATTCCGTTGTTGTTCATCGGTCGTGCGCTCGACGGAATCACCGGTGGCAACCAAGCAGTTGCGCAGGCGGCCATTGGTGATGTGAGTACCAATGAAAATCGGGCCAAGAATTTTGGAATGATTGGTGCGGCGTTTGGCCTGGGCTTTATTTTGGGCCCGTATATCGGTGGTCGTTTGAGTGGGCCGGACAAGAGTTTCTACGGACTGTTTAATACGCCGGATTGGTTTAGTGCCACGACGCCATTTTGGTTCGCGGCCATTTTGTCGCTCTGTAACTGCGCTTTGATTTTAGGCTTCTTCCCAGAAACGCTGAAGCAAAAAGTTCATAACGGGCGCCTTCACTTCGGAAAAGCCGTCAGCAACGTTGTCGAAGGTTTTAGATCTGATCGCTTACGAGTGGTACTTGGTTCAACGTTCTTCTTCAATGCAGGATTTACGTTCTTCACGACATTCTTTGGTGTCTATTTGCGGAACAATTTCGGATTCGATGAAGGCAAAACAGGCGACTACTTTGCCATTGTCGGATTGTTCATCGCCTTATCTCAGGCAGTGTTAGTGGGTCGTGTCGCGAAGTTCCTTCCAGACTGGAAAGTGTTGCGATTCAGTTTGTTCGGAACTGGTCTTGTGATGTTCGTTTACTTCTTTAGTCCGACCGATACGACGTTGTACTTGTATCTGACGATTCCGTTCTTTACCTTCTTCAACGGTTTGTCAATGGCAAATATGGGAAGTCTCGTGAGTCGCTCGGCCGAAATGGGTCGCCAGGGCGAGGCAATGGGCATCTTCAGCAGTGTGCAGAGCCTGGCCCAAGTACCCGCTTCAATTTTGGTGGGCTATATAGCGACGAGCATTACATCAGCCACGCCACTGATTGTCTCGGGTGCTTGCATCTCAGCTGGCGGCTTGTTGTTCTTGTTAGCGTTCAAACCTAAATATGTGAGCGGCGAACCCGTTGCTCCTGGCGCTGTTCCTGTCCACTGATGACACGTTTGCTTTCACTCGCCGCTGGCGTGCAACCCGATGTTGC
>JBEDJE010000268.1:0-3300 GCA_041172985.1 Actinomycetota bacterium | reverse complement strand
CACGCCAGGTTCAACCTTGGTGACAACAGCTCGCTCGGATGCATCAACACGTGGCACTTCGGCTGTCTCGACTGCGACGATCAGAGTGCACTTATGAAGAACTTTGTTGTGTTTGAGATTATTGACCAGCGCTGGGGGCGCTTTACCGAGATCCTTAAACATGAAAACGGCGGTGCCCGGAACTCGGGCAACTTTGGCGTTCTCGTCCAGAACTTCACCGATAGGTCGTTCGCCACGATGTATGCGCGCTGCAACCAGTTGACGTCCTTTGCGCCACGTCATCATTTGAACAAGCAGCCCGATTGCGATCACCAAGGGGAACCATCCGCCGTGCGGAATCTTGGGGATGTTTGCACCGAGGAATGCCAGGTCGATGATGAGTAATGGCACAGTGACGGCAAGTGCCTTGAACTTTGACCAATTCCAGCGATTGACAGCCAAGATGTAAAACAACATGGTTGTAATGGCCATTGTTGATGTGACTGCAATTCCGTAGGCGGCCGCCAGATTCTTTGACGTTTGGAAGGTCAAGACCAAGCCGATGCATCCAATCATCAGCATCCAGTTCACGAGTGGCACATATACCTGTCCACGGTGAGCAGATGATGTGTGGCTGATTTTCACGCGCGGTAGATAGTCGAGTTGTACGGCTTGAACTGTGAGCGAGAACGCTCCAGAGATGAGTGCTTGCGAAGCAATAACTGTGGCCATCGTTGCGAGAACGACCAAGGGCACAATTGCCCACTCGGGTGCCAACTTGAAGAAGGGGCGCTCGACTGCTTCAGGATTTCCGAGGATGAGGGCAGCTTGTCCAAAGTAATTGAGGAGCAAAGCAGGCAGAACGAAGAAGTACCACGAAACTTGGATGGGGCGTCGGCCAAAGTGGCCCATGTCGGCGTAGAGCGCTTCGCCACCGGTGACGACCAAAAAGATTGAACCCAAAGTCAAGAATGCAGTCATTGGTGAGGCCGCAAAAAAGTCGTAAGCGTAGATGGGATTAACTGCCTTGAGCACGCTCGGTCGCTGAATCACTTGGTTGAGACCAAGAGCTGCCAACGTGGCGAACCATAAAACCATGATTGGTCCAAAAACGCGACCGATGCCGCCAGTTCCGCGCTTTTGCACCAAGAACAAAGCTGCCAAGATTGCGACTGCAATGGGAATGATGTAACTGTCTAAGGCTGATGTTGCTTCTTTGGCCCCTTCAACGGCGCTGAGAACTGAAATCGCCGGGGTGATTAAACCATCTCCGTACAGCAGGGCTGTTCCGAAAATTCCTAATGCAACCGCGAATGAAATCTTTCGACTGCCCGCGCCCTTGGGCATGATCATGGCGGTGAGAGCCAAGATGCCACCTTCGCCGTGGTTATCGGCGCGCATCATGATCGCGAGATACTTGATCGAAATGATGATGACCAGGGCCCAAAAAGCGATGGAGACAACGCCAAGGGCATTGACCTCATTAGTGGCGTCAAGGTGGTGGTGCTCAAATGCCTCGCGAAATGCGTAGAGCGGTGAAGTGCCGATGTCGCCATACACAATGCCGAGGGCACCGAGTGCAAGGGCCCCCATGCCGACTTTGGGACCGTGGCCACCGGAATGACCGTGATCGGTCCCTTCGGCTAGATGCTCGGAAGGAACCTGTTGACTGGATTCACTGTCTGTAGACACTTATGCGACTCTAACCACGGGTCGTATGGACTTGGGACTCGGGAGACAAGACTTTTGGCGAGTCATTTTGGCGTGACACCTGCGAACCCTAGGATGACAGGGCTATGAAAACCCGCAACCTCATCTTGCTCTCTATCGGTTGTGGGCTGATCATTCTTCTTGCCGGTGGATTCAAACTCTTCCAAGTTGCAACCGACCGCACCGAAGTTCCGGTCAATCTTTTGGGCACAGAAGCCACGATCGGGGATATGACGGTGAATGTGCAAGCGATTACCGAAAATTCTGACGGTATTTCAGTCCTGATTGACATGAATGGGGTTGCTGGCGATTCGGTCATTGATGGGTGGCGGTTGCTAGGAGACGGCAAGGTACTTGAAGCCTCGGGGGCGGTTTTTGAGGGAGCGTGCGATGCATCGACCGTGGTTCCTGAAGACGCCGCGACAATTCAGTGTGTTTTGCGCTTCGCTGCAGTGGAAGCTGTCCAAGCGGTGGCCTACACCCGGGCGGGCGAACAGCGTCAGTGGGCCCCGTAAACATCAATTTGGTGACTCTTTGCATGACAGGGGTCATCTACTCATCGGTAACCAGCCTTTGACCACTACTGTTATGACCTGCACAGCGCAACTCGCGCCCGTCTCTCGGAGGTGGCCTCAATGGCCGAGCAATTTGACCTCGTGGTGATTGGTGGTGGACCCGGTGGATACGGGTCGGCCCTCTACGCCGCGTCGGCAGGAATGAATGTCGCTTTAGTTGAGCGTGATGCGCTTGGTGGCACCTGTTTGAACCGTGGCTGTATTCCGGCAAAGGCATTTCTCGAGACCGCTTCAGTGTTTCGTCATGTCGCCCATGCCGCCGAGTTCGGTATTGAGGCCAGTGCCCCAGCAGTCAACTTTGCGACCACACAAGCGCGCAAGGCCAAGATCGTTGATGGACTTGTCAAGGGCATCGGTGGATTGTGTAAGTCGCGCAAAGTGACTGTGTTTAACGGAATAACGGAACTGGTTCGCTTGGTGCCAATCGCACCGTGAATATCACGATGGCCGATGGTTCAACGGCAACTGCACAAGGTGCCAGCGTGATCTTGGCGGCTGGTTCGGTTCCACGCACGATCCCTGGTTTCGACCGTGGTGGACCAATCATGACGAGCGATGAAGTATTGATGCTCGATCATGTGCCCGCACGTGTTGCTGTCATTGGTGGTGGAGCGATTGGTTGTGAGTTCGCATCAACGTTTGCCGATCTTGGCGCGGCCGTCACGATTCTCGAAGGTCTTCCGAAAATTCTTCCTGGCCTCGACACCGACGTTGCCAATGTCGTGGTGAAGTCGTTCAAGAAAAAGAACATTGATATCCGAACTGGCGTTGCGGTGAAGAGTCATGCTCCAACCGCGTCGGGTGGAACTGTCGTCACCTTCGGTGAAGGCGAACAGCTCGAAGTTGATGCCGTCATTGTTTCGGTTGGTCGACGCCCCTATGCCGATCTTCTTGGCTTGCAAGGAACTGCGGTCAAAGTCAGCGACCGTGGATTCATTGACGTTGATCCGTGGTGTCAGACATCAGAACCTGGCGTGTATGCAATTGGTGACCTCATCAATACTCCGCAACTCGCTCACGTTGCTTACGCCGAAGC
>JBEDJE010000267.1:0-3058 GCA_041172985.1 Actinomycetota bacterium | reverse complement strand
TGTCGAACATCCAACGTTCCCTCCGTTACTCGACTTACTCGAACAAATCGGTGCCGATGTTATTGGTGTTGATGTTGACGCCGAGGGTATGAATGTTGAGGCCCTCACGGCAGCACTTGATCAAAAGCCCACTGCATTGTTTTTGCAACCACGCGCGCAAAACCCAACTGGTGTCACGATGACTGCGCAACGCGCTCAACAAATTGCTGCAGCGATCGTCGCATCTGGACATTCAGAATCAATTACGATTATTGAAGATGATCATGCGGGCGACATTGCAGTCGGCGATTTAAACAGTATCGGAATCGGAAATTATCTACCCGCACGCACAGTTCATATTCGCAGTTATTCAAAAAGTCACGGACCCGACTTACGCCTCGCCGCAGTTGGCGGTGCAGGCGATGTTATTTCAGCTGCCGCTAATCGTCGATTACTCGGACCAGGCTGGAGCAGCCGCATTCTGCAAGCCGTGTTACTTGAATTACTTGACGATCATGCCACTCTTGAATCACTTAGCCATGCGCGTGCCGAATACTCTCGTCGTCGACAAGAAGTTGTGCAAATACTCAATGAAAACAAGGTCTTTAGCACCGGCACCGACGGAATCAATCTGTGGGTTCAAGTCGCCGATGAACGATCAGCACTGATGACTTTGGCGGCTCAAGGAATCGGAGCCGCACCCGGCGCGCCGTTCTTGGTCAACACCCATCCTGATTCACTGCGGCTCACCGTTGGCCTATTAGGACCCTCTGTAGATCTCGTCGCAACAGCCCAAGCAATTGCTTCAGCCGCGACTATCTCTGGAAGTGGTCGACGCGGTCAACGTTGACCAGCGTGTTGAGTCATGCGGTTTAGTAACCGCCACCAATCTTGCTGTGGTCCCACGACACGATGTTCTCAACTTCAATCTGAATTCCGAGACGCTTCTTTGCTTGAGCTTCCAAGAACGGAAGTGCTGCATCGCTAATTGCACCTTCGCCGTTGTACTTCAGTCCGACTGCCTTACCAATGGCCAAGATCTTGTCGTAGTCCTCGATGATGGTGGCTGTTCCGACGATCTCAAGTCCCTTGAGTTCTTCGTAGGCGTCGCCGCTTTCAATCAGACCCGTGATCTTGTTGTTACGACGCAGGTTGACGATCTTTTGGCTCTTACCGAAAGTCCAGAATGTGACTTTGCCGTCCATGACCTCGTACCACATGGCCACCAAATGCGGGTGCCCGGTCGGTCCGATCGACGCAATGTTGAGAATGGTCTGAGTCTCGAGGTAAGCCGTGATTTCGGCCTCGGTCATCGTGATGGAAGATCGCTTATTTGCCATATGGGTTCTGAGACTAGTTCCCCATCCCCCAACCCTCGCCTTTTGGGCGCAATTCACTCCCCAAGAGTGGGGTTGGTAGTGGGGGTTGACCAGCGAGTCTGCGCTACCGTTTAGGTCGTGGCAGTAACACCTTCCCCCGATCTCCTCCTTGAGCCGCTCTCGCTCGAAAACGATGGGTTTCCAGCCCGCACGCTCAGCGAATGGCTCACCACTTTCCATCTCGTATCAGTCGTTCTCGATCCGTACACCAATGAGAGTTCGTGGATCCTGAAGACTGCGGCTCGCGTTCTGCGTTCATTCGGGGACTCTGCTGCTCGCACCAGTTTGATCGTCACCGCCTCCGCCGATGAGGCCCGCTCATTTCTTGGTCCGTTGGCAAAAGAGTTCTTGGTTTTCACCGATCCTGATCGCGCAGCAGTGAAGGCATTTGGGCTCACCACATTGCCAGCTTTTGTTTTTGTACGTTCCGACGGCACCATCCCCGCGGTCGCCGAAGGTTGGGACAGTGCCGAATGGCGCAAGGTCGCTCAAGTTATCGCCGACACCACGGCGTGGACCGCACCCTCGATGCCCGCGGCCGGAGACCCCGTTTCATTTAGCGGCACTCCCGCACTTGGCTGATTCTGTTACCTGTCACCGATCTCCCTGTTGAAGAAGTTATTGACGAACTTCGATTGGCATTAGCTCAACGTCTGACCGCCGTCCTCGTTGCGCCTCCGGGTGCTGGTAAAACCACGCTCATTCCACTACGTCTCATCAACGAAGCGTGGCTCAACAATCAACGGATTGTCATGCTTGAACCGCGACGACTTGCCGCTCGTGCTGCGGCACGACGACTCGCTTCATTGATTGGTCAAGAACCAGGTGAACTTGTTGGATATCAAACTCGCGACGAACGACGCATTGGTCCGAACACTCGTATTGAAGTTGTGACCGAAGGAATTCTGACGCGGCGTTTGCAAAACGATCCTGAACTTCCGGGAATCGGTCTCGTGATCTTCGACGAGGTGCACGAACGAAATCTGCCAACCGATGTTGGTCTTGCGTTATGTCTTGACGCACGCAAAAACTTACGCAACGATCTACGAGTACTTGCAATGTCAGCAACAGCTGACACCGATCGTTTCGCAAAACTCTTAGGAGACGGCGAGCCAGCGCCAATCATCTCAAGTGCAGGCCGACAACATCCCGTTGACATCACCTGGGCACCACCCGGCAAACAACAACGGCTCGATGATGCAGTGGCTGACGTAACACTGCGTGCTTTACGCGAAAACGCTGGTGACATTTTGGTTTTCCTACCAGGCATCGGCGAAATCAATCGCGTCCAACAAACGCTTGAACGATCGGTCACGCCCGACACTGATGTGTACCCACTTGCTGGTGCACTATCGCTCGCCGACCAAGATCGCGCGCTCGCCCCATCGCCCGTTGGTCGTCGGCGTGTTGTCTTAAGTACCGACATTGCCGAAACAAGTTTGACCGTCAACGGTGTCAGCGTTGTTGTTGATGCGGGCCAAGCGCGTGTTCCGCGTTATGACCCGCGCACCGGCATGACGCGACTCACAACGATTCCGACCTCGCGTGCGTCAGCTGAACAACGCGCTGGTCGTGCTGGTCGACTTGGGCCGGGTGTTGCATATCGATTGTGGAGCAAACTCGAACACACCACTCGACGTTCACATCTTGATCCTGAAATCACCCAAGTTGATCTCTCGGGGTTTGCACTTGAATTGGCT
>JBEDJE010000266.1:0-2759 GCA_041172985.1 Actinomycetota bacterium | reverse complement strand
AATTCGGCCAGAGGCTCGCGGAAATCGCGAGTTGGCGCGTATCCAGCATCACGCAATGCCTTGTTATCAAGCACGCTGTTTGCTGGACGTTTTGCCGGACGCGGTGGCTGCAATTCATCTGTGGTGATCGGATGCACCATGCCCGGATCTTTGCCCATCAAACGCACGATCTCTTGCACGAATTCGTACCAGCTCACCGCCCCTTGATTGGTGCCATGAAATAAACCATCGCGACGATCGACGGCAAGGCGATGCAACAACGGAGCAAGATCGGATGTAAAAGTCGGATGACCAATCTGGTCGCTCACAAATGACAACGAGTCACGCTCTTGCGCCAGCTTGTGAACCGTCTTCA
This sequence comes from Actinomycetota bacterium, assembly GCA_041172985.1. Classification (GTDB taxonomy): domain Bacteria; phylum Actinomycetota; class Acidimicrobiia; order Acidimicrobiales; family Ilumatobacteraceae; genus Casp-actino8. Next base: position 2,404 of record JBEDJE010000266.1, on the reverse strand, counting down.
CCATGTTGTTGCCGTAAAAGCCACACACCCACGACGTACGCACAACTGCGACGCCCGCGCCATTCGCTAGCGCCTCAAGTTCGCCGGCCAGTTTTGTACTTCCGTACACACTTTGCGGATTGGGAGTATCGGTTTCAACGTACGGACCAATTTTGGTTCCGTCAAAAACATAATCGGTACTGACGTGCACTAAATGCGCGCCGACTGCATCGCTTGCTTCGGTCACCCAACGCACCGCGGTTCCGTTGACCAACATTGCAGTTTCAGCATTGTCTTCACACGCGTCAACAGCGGTGAAGGCCGCGCAGTTAATGACCGCATCAGGATGAATGGTCACCAACGCATCGTGCACAGTCTCGCGACTCGTGATGTCGACGGTGTCAATATCTATTCCGACAGCTTCGTCACCAGCAGCAACAATCACTCGCATCAAATCTTGACCGAGTTGACCGTTGGCTCCAGTAACGAGAATTTTCATAACTACGAGTTAATCACAGACCAGCACGTGCTTTGAGTGGTTCCCACCAAGCACGGTTGTTGCGATACCAATCAACAGTTTCAGCCAACGAGTCTTCAAACGTGCGGCTGAGCTTCCAGCCGAGCGCCGAAACTTTGTCGATGTACACCGAGTAACGACGATCGTGTCCGAGCCTGTCAGCAACCGGAGTGATTGAACTTTCGTCACGACCACACAGTTCGAGCAAGCGATACGTAATTTCGCGGTTGGTGATTTCGTTGTGTGCACCAATGTTGTACACCTGGCCAACTTCACCTTTTTGCAGCACAAGATGAGCGGCAATGTTGTGGTCTTCAACGTGAATCCAGTCGCGCACGTTGCCACCGTCGCCATACAACGGAACCTTCTTGCCATCAAGCAAGTTCGTCGTGAACAACGGAATCAACTTTTCGGGGAACTGGTATGGGCCAAAGTTGTTGGAACAACGCGTCACGATGACCGGCAGTCCGTGCGTCGTCACGTATGACAAAGCAATGAGATCACTCGAAGCCTTCGATGCCGAATACGGCGAACGTGGGCACAAAATATCGGTTTCAGAAAATGAACCTTCGTCAATGCTTCCGTAAACCTCGTCAGTTGAGATGTGCAAGAAACGTTGCACTTCAACTTGGCGGGCGACGTCGCACATCACATTTGTTCCGTAAGCGTTGGTACGCACAAAGGCATACGGATCAACGATTGAACGATCAACGTGGCTTTCGGCAGCAAAGTGCACCACTCCTTCGTGACCCTTCATTGCAGCCAGAACGTCATCAGCATCGCAAATATCGCCTTGAACAAATTTGCAGCGCTTGTCATCAATGAGGTCATTGATGCTCTCTAGATTGCCGGCGTAGGTGAGCTTGTCGTAAATGGTGACAGTGTCATCGCTGTTCGCCAACAACCAACGCACATAGTTTGAACCGATAAATCCGGCAGCTCCGGTAACAAATAACTTCATGTCAGGTCCTCATGGGCCAGTAAGGGCGACGTCCTGCAGAAAGGTCGGCACGCATCGGGTTTGTACGGTCTCGTTCGCTCATGATCGGGTCGGCGACTCCCCAATCGGCGCCAATCACCGGGTCGTTCCATGCCACACCAAGTTCGTCGGCCGGGTTGTAATAACCATCAACGAGATAGGTCATCACGACATCGGTGAGTGCTGAGAACCCGTGAGCAACGCCCGGCGGAATGTAGACACCCATGTGATTCTCGCCGCTGATCTCGAGCATCTGTGTTGCGCCATCGGTTGGACCACCTTCGCGAAGGTCATGTAAGACCACGCGAATTGTGCCGACTGGCGTGTACCAATAGTCAGATTGATGCATGTGATAGTGCAATCCAACCAAAGCGCCGGCTTGCTTATTTGAACGGTTGCCCTGAATCATTTCGCGGCCGTTCGGAAACCATTCACGACGGTATGTCTCGATGAAAAGTCCACGCTGGTCACCGTGAATTGTTGGTTCAACAATCCAGACGCCGTCAATCTTGTCGCTTGCTGTCACTTTGGGCATGTCATTACTCCGTATCGATTTGGCAGTGATCGCCGACCATCAGGCGCAAGGCGCGTGGACGTTTTTGCGAACGAATCACTTCGGCCTCACGTCCGATCAAACTGTCTTCAAGGCGCGTGATGTCAATAATGCGACTGCGCTCCATGATGACCGAGTGTTCAACTTCGCTATTGACCACTTCGCAACCATTTCCGATCGCCGTAAATGGTCCGATGAAACTGTCAATGATGCGTGCATCTTTGCCGATCACGAGCGGGCCGCGCAAAGTTGAGTTACGTACAACTGCGCCTGCCTCAATGACAACTCGTCCATCAAGCGAAGAAGCTTCGTCAACGTCGCCATCGACTCGCGGCTCAATCACTTCAAGCAACAAGCGATTAGCTTCGAGCAACGG
>JBEDJE010000265.1:0-2762 GCA_041172985.1 Actinomycetota bacterium | reverse complement strand
GATATCTCGGAGACTCAGTGCAGTCATGACTGCACCCAAAGATTGTTTGCCTCGAGAATCGTTTTGAGAGTGACGGATTGATCGGTCATTAGGCCATCGACTCCGAGGTCAATCAAATGTTGCATGTCGTGGGCGTGGTCAATTGTCCAGACATGAACAGGTTTGTTGGCCTGACGGGCTGCTCGTAGCGATCTTTTGGTGACGACCGGGATTGGGCCTTGACTCACCGGAACTTGAAAACAAGATGGTCCCTTTGGAACATTGCCGGCGATCCATCGCGTTACCTCGATGGGACTCGCGCTCGTGCACACTTCGGCGCCGAGAACCTTGCGAAACTTTGAAATTCTTCGATGGCTAAAAGATCCGATACACACCTTCGAAAGGGCGTGACATTTTTTGAGAATGTCAATCAGCGGATCTACTGTTGGATCGCTTTTCGCATCGATGTTTAAAAACGCGTCGGGGAATTCTTCAAGGAGTTCGGTGAACAATGGAATCGGTTCTTTGCCATCGACGCGAGCTTGTGAAACCTGTTGCCAGGTCATTTCATTGATTCGACCTTGAATGCCACACGTGCGGGAGAGATCGTTGTCATGGAACGCAACCAAGTAACCGTCGCGAGTTAACTGCACGTCGGTTTCTAGATATCGATAACCAAGTTCGACGGCATGTCGGAATGCAGGAATCGTGTTTTCGGGAAGTTGATCGGTTCCGCCACGATGAGCGAAAGCGATGAACTGACCCATGGCGTGAGGAGCCAAATAAGGATGCTCATGGGATGGTCTCGCGGTCACGACTTAAGTATCCCGTATTTCGCTTGTAGTCATAGGGCAAGTTTGCGGATTTGCCGTAAATCGCCCGGTGATATTGCACACTTATATGGTGCGCCCGGCGTCTTTCCAGTATTCGTCCTTCAATAGGCGCTTATACAACTTGCCCGTTGGATGACGTGGAAGTTCAACGCGGAAGTCGACTGATCGTGGACATTTGACGTCGGCGAGTTGCGACTTGCAATAGGCAATCAGTTCTTTTTCGAGCGCCTTTGCTTCGTCGGCGTTAGCGGGCATGGTGACGGGTTGAACCACTGCCTTGACCTCCTCGCCAAAATCTTCGTTGGGAACACCAAAGACGGCGACATCAATGATCTTGGGGTGAGTCACCAAAGCGTTCTCGGCTTCTTGTGGGTAGATGTTCACTCCACCTGAAATGATCATGTAGGCCTTGCGGTCGGTGAGATACAGGAAATTGTCGGCATCGAGGTAGCCAACGTCGCCGAGTGTGCTCCAACCCTTCGGGTGACGCGAACTAATCGTTTTCTCGGCATCGTTGTGGTATTCGAATGTTGCTCCACCCTCAAAGAAAATGGTTCCACTCTCGTATGCGGCTACTTCTTCGCCATCATCACCACAGATATGAATAGTGCAACCGATACCGACACCGACAGTTCCCTCGTGTTCCATCCACATATCGCTGTTGCAATAAACGAAACCATTACCTTCGGTGCCGGCGTAATACTCGTGAATGATGCGACCAAACCATTCGATCATCTGCTTTTTGACTGGGATCGGGCAAGGTGCTGCCGCGTGAATGACCGCCTGCAATGACGACACGTCGTATTTCGTACGAATGCTCTCATCGAGTTTGAGGAGTCGAACAAACATCGTTGGCACGACTTGGCTGTGTGTCACTTGGTTCTGCTGGATGGCGGCTAAGTATTCTTCGGGGTCGAAATGTTCCATGACTACTGCGGTGCATCCCATGCTTTGTGCCGCCATGGTGAAACGTAACGGTGCTGCGTGGTACATCGGGGCAGGAGAGAGGTAGACGCTTTCTGGAGTAAAGCCAAAGAGCATGGTCAGGGTTGGTGCGACGGTGGTCGGTGTGCCGTCCAACGCAAGATTGGGGAACTCTTTCGTGACACCCTTGGGAAGGCCGGTTGTTCCTGACGAATACAACATGTCGATTCCGGCGATGCGGTTCTCAAGAGGCGCATCAGAATGTTGAGCGACGGCTTCTTCATAACTTTCATAGCCATGAATCACGCCATCAAGCATGAGGCGCATCGCAACGTTGGGGCTTCCGCTAATAATTTCGGCTGCTTGATCGGCTTTGTACTTTGAAGTGATGAATGCTTTTGCTTCGCAGTCGTTCAAGATGTACGTCAGTTCTTTACTTGTGAGTCGCGAGGATGCGGCCGTGTACACGAGTCCGGCGAATTGGCAGCCCCAGAGCACTTCAAGGTAGCGATCGTGGTTTTCCATGCACAACGCCACATGATCGCCGGGCTGTAGTCCGGCGGCCCTGAAGAGTTGCGACAGGCGATTTGCCGCAGCGTTGAGTTGGGCGAAGGTCTGGGTGTAGCCAGATTGAGGAACGACAAGCGCGAGTTTGTCGGGGTTTGATGCGGCGTGTACTCCGATATGCATGATGAGAACAGTAGTGCGATTACCCTCGTCTACATGGAGTCGTCCGATCAAGGTTCGCGATGGGCTAAAGCCCGCTTTGCTGAAATCGTGCAAGGCGGTGGAGATATTCCGCTTGATGAGATGGCCTTTTTGATTTCGGCGATCGTGCTCGGTACAGAATCCTCAAGTTTCCTAGATTCTTCGGAAATTATTGAGCAGATGTCACGGCTTGATGAGTTAGCCGCAGCGGTTCCGTCACCGACTTTTGGGGGTATCGCTCAATTTCTCTTCACAGGGCCAGACGCCTTTGTTGGAAATCGGGCCGAGTACTACGACCCCGAAAACTCACTTCTGACA
>JBEDJE010000264.1:0-3432 GCA_041172985.1 Actinomycetota bacterium | reverse complement strand
AAGGCCACTCAGTGGCTCATCAAGAAGCAAAACCTTCGGATTAAGGCGGAAACTACGCGACATCATCACCTTTTGTTGGTTACCACCAGACAACGTTGCGATCGGCGCTTCACTACCGGTCGTCACAACTGACAAACGGCCAATCCAGTCTGTGACTTCAGCTTTTTCTTTCTTGTGGTTTAAGCGTGACCCCTTGGCATTGCGCTTCACATTGGCCAAAGTGACGTTCGAACGCACGCTCATCATTGCGATGATGCCGTTTCGCAAACGATCGGCGGGCACAAATGCGAGTCCCGCCGCGATCGCCGAACTCGGACTTCCGGCACGAATCGCAACGCCATCAATTTCGACGGTGCCAATACGATCCATCGCACCCGACAACAACGGAATCAGCGTGTCACGGCCAGAGCCGGTCAGCCCCGATACTCCAAGCACTTCTCCTGGACGGACTTCGATCGAGACGTTGTCCATTCCTGGACCAATCAAGTTCTTGACCGACAACCGTGGAGCCAATGACTGATCAATGGAGCGGTTGACTGATGCCGCCGTGACCTTGTGTCCAACAATGAGTTCGATCAGTGACGACATCTCAAGGTCTCTTGTTTCAACCGTTGCCACAACCTTGGCATCGCGCAATACGGTCACTCGATCGGCGATTTCGAAAACCTCTTCGAGGTGGTGCGACACGAAAACCACAGCGATGCCACGTTGGCCGTGGGTTCATCCAAGATCAAGATCGAAATATTCCGATCAGATTCTTGTAATGCTCGAGCAATCGCGACTCCGGTTCTAGCGGCTCCGCCAAGAAATGCGACCGGGACGCGTACGTCAATATCGAAACCCAAATCGAGCAAAGCTTGCTTGGCCCGCTTGGTCTCTTGCTTCCAGTTGATCCTCTTGCCAAAGCCCGTCCGGTAGCCGAAACCTAGGGCCAAGTTTTCGACCGTGCTGACGGCCTCCACCAGACCGAGGTCTTGGTGCACAAAGCGAATTCCGGCGGCATGAGCAGCCTCAACACTGCCGATGTCAAAAACTTCATCGTTCATGGTCACGTTGTGACCCGGATCGGGCTGGTGGAATCCGGCAAGAACCTTGATCAGGGTTGATTTACCCGAGCCGTTCTGTCCCACCAAAGCATGGACTTCACCTTCTTCGACATCAAAAGTGGCATCTTGCAGGGCAACTTGCCCCGGAAAAGTCTTCGATAGCGACCAGATATGCAGAATTTTTGCCACGGTGTAAACAGTTCCCCTCAACGTGCCGTGCGCAGGCACACGACATTTCAACACACTTTCCCCACCAAAAACGACCTAGAACGCCCATCCCAAGGACCGTTTGAATCGCTGATTTTGAATTAATTTACTATATGATCAATTCGCTCCGTTCAGCAAACCTTCGTGAACAGTTGTCCGAGCAAACACAATGGGGATCACCCAAACAACAATTAAGGGGAAAACAATGCGTAAAGGAACCCGTAGGGTTACTGCAGCCATTTTCGCTTTGGGCCTCGTGGCCGCCGCCTGTGGTGGCGACGACAGCACGAGCTCAGAAGAAACTGCTGCACCAACAGAAACAGAAGCACCGGCAACATCAGATGCACCTGCTGGTGGCGACGAAGTCGCTGCTGCTCAGGCCATCGTTGACGAGAACATCGTCGTCCCAACCGACATCACGGTGACCGTAGCCCCTTCGGCTGCAGTTCCTACCGGAATCAAGGTTGCATGGTTGGCTTGTGAACTTCCAAGCTGCACCGAAGTCGGCGAAGACTGGCCCGCCATTGCTGAAGCACTTGGCTGGGAACTCAAGGTCATCAACGTCGAAAGCGCCACACCAGGTGCTGGCGTTCAAGAAGCCATCGATTGGGGCGCTAACTACATCTCAATCTCCGGTTCACCTGTAGCCGCATTCCAAGAGCAGTATGACGCAGCAACCGCTGCTGGCATCAAGTTCGCATTTGCTTACAACGGCGAATCACCGGCCGAAGGTATCTTGACCTCAATCAGCGGAAACGCCGCCGTTTATGACGCTGGCGCCAAGATTGCTAACTACATCATCGCCGACAGTGGCGCCGCTGCAAACGTCTTGATGGTCAACATCCAGATGTTCCCAGTGCTCGTCGCTGAAGAAGAAGGTATGCGCGACACGTTCGCCGCTGGTTGTGCAGCTTGCACATTCAACGTGCTTCCCGTCACCATCCCTGACATTGGTGTGAACATTCCAGGCTTGGTGGCTTCGTACCTCCAGGAAAACCCCGAGACCAACTACATTTCGTACGCATTCTCGGCTCTTCCCATCGGCGTGACCGCTGCTCTCGAGAGCGCTGGCCTACTCGGCCAGGTCACCCAGGTTGGCGTTGACTTCGACAAGACCGGTTTGACCGAAATTGTTGATGGAACCCACAAGGCATGGACCTCAAACCCGAAGGCTTACTCGGCTTGGCTCATGGCTCACGCCATGATCCTCGACGCAGTTGGTGACGAGTACACCGAGCGCGATGCTGCCGAAGTTCTTCCGAACTTCATCTTGTCTGATGCCGCTCTTGCTCAAGAGATCATCGACAGCAGCGAACTCAGCAACTGGAAGGGACCTGAAGGCTACGGCGACAAGTTCCTCGCGTTGTGGGGCGTTGCCTGATCTAGGCAAGTACTAAAAGAAAAGGCGGGTGCGCAAGCACCCGCCTTTTTTTATACCCCAACATCAACTAGTGTCATTATCTATGTCAAATAAATTCATCTCAAAGAAGTCGCTTTTGATCCCCGTTTTGCTCGTGTTCCTCGCCTCGTGTGGATCCGACGACAATTCGACGACTACCGAATCAACCGTGACCGAAGCCCCCTCAACCGAAGCCCCAGAAACAAGCACCACTAACCCAGCCGCCGCCAACATGCACGGCAAGCGTTACTGCGAAATACTTCTGCTCAACCTCAAAGACGACGGCATCTACGCCGAGGTGTTCAACACTTATCCCCTCAACGATTGCCCCGACGATCAATGGAAGGCCATTGATACTGCTGCAATCGCTTTAGCCGAAGGTGTCGTCTTCGCTTCTCCGAACGGACCGCGCTACTGGGCCATGGACTCGGTCGTGAAGGCAGATATGGCCGACGTCTTCTCAAAAACTTTTGGCGAGGTCGAAATGAATCGCTACGCCAGTGTTTATGTGGGCGCCAATCCCGCCGACTTAATGATTCCCTACAGTCCGCATGCCGTGAATCGCAAAGCCGCGTTCACCTTCAATGCCGGAACCACCGTGTACATGTTGCATGACGCCGAAGGAAAGACCTATGTGATGCAGAGTTGGAGCCAACAGGTTGATCCAGCACTCACCGAAGACGACTTGTTAACTCTTGCTGATCGCCTACAACTTCCCGAAGGCTGGACGTACGACTACAAAACTTTGACGCAAGATTTTGTTGTTGAAACACGTGCCGA
>JBEDJE010000263.1:0-2787 GCA_041172985.1 Actinomycetota bacterium | reverse complement strand
GTTCACTACTCGTCGTTGCTGGCCTCGGTGCACGTTGGCTCGCTCAGTTACTAGTCCTCCCGACAACGTCGTACTTCATCGCAGGTATCGCATATCAACTGTCTCCGTATGTTTTGCCGTACATCTCGCGCACTTCGGCCCTTTTACTGCCATGGGCACTTTTACCTTGGATCATCGGCCTCACACTCAAGATCATCCGTGAACCCAAGTTCAAGTACTTCGCCATCTTTGGTTTCGTCATCATGTCCTCGGGTGGACTCAATGCCACAGCGTTACTCATGATTGCTCCAGCGCCAGTCATCTGGTTAGTTGATGCTTGGAGTAGTCGAAAGATTTCCCTCAAACGAGCGTTATCCATCACAGGGCTTCTTGCTGTGATCTCAGGAGTCATGAGCGCCTGGTGGGCTGCTGGTTTAACAGTTCAAGGAAAATACGGCGCTTCTGTTCTTTCGTATAGCGAAGCCCTTCAATCAACCTCGGCCACATCAACTGCCACCGAAGCACTTCGCGGTCTAGGTTACTGGCTGTTTTATGATCGCAACGAGATCACTGCACTGACATCAGCCTCTACCCCCTACCAAAACAATCTTTTGGTCATCATCGTTGGCGTTGCTTTGGTCATCGCCGGATTAGTCGGTTTACTCAGTAGTCAGAAACTCAAACGCCCACTCAGTTTGATGTTGTTCATCGGAATAGTTCTGTCGGTCGGCGCATATCCGTCCGATGCTCCGTCACCACTATGGTCATACTTTACCGATCATCCCAAGAGCGCCTTAAGTTTGGCCCTGCGCTCATCGTCACGGGCAGTTCCCCTCATTGCACTCGCGCTCGCCATCGGAGTTGCATTAACTGTTGAGCAATCAAAGAAGTTTCTATCGCTGCGCTCACCCCGTGTGTCATCACTCGCATTGCCCGTTGCTGTTCTTCTGATATGTCTCAATGTTCCCGCACTCTTTGGCGGACGTTACATCGACCCCGCCATATCACGACCCGAAAATTTGCCAACTGCTTGGACCCAAGCCGCCCAACTACTTGATCAGCGTTTTGATGCTGGACACACTGGCTCAGTTTTGATTCTTCCTGGTATCGAATCGGCGGCATATCGCTGGGGCTACCCCGTCGACCCAATTCTTCCCGGTATCACTAAGAAGCCATTAATCACTCGAGATTGGCTGCCATTAGGTAGTGCCCCATTTATGGATCTGCTGTACGCGCTTGACGACTCGTTTCAAAATGGCACAGCCGACCCCAACAGTATTGCTCCTATCGCACGACTACTCGGTGCCGACACGATCATGGTTGTGAACTCGTATCAATACGAACGTTTCGGCGTCAACCGACCCGAACGTGCCGCCTCGCTGATTGACGCTGCGCCTGACCTTGAAGTCATTGCCACATTCGGCGAGCCATCAATCAACTTCGTTGAAGATTATGAAACGAACGATCTACTCGATTATCCAGCGACGGCATTGCCAGAAATTTCGCTTTATGCCGTGAGCGATTCAGTAGCGGGCGCGCGAATTACCCAAAACCCCATTGTCGTTTCAGCTGATGGATCCGGAATGGTTGACCTAGCAGCGGCAGGACTCATTGACGGAAAGAGTTCAATTCTTGCTTCGGCAGCGTTGGACGAAATATCTTTGCAAGATGCCGTACTTAATGCGCCTGAAGTCATTGTGACTGACAGCAATCGCAAGCGTGCGCACCAATGGCGCGGTTCACAAGAAGTATGGGGTGCAACCGAAGGTGTCGGACCTGTCACCGATTCATTTGATGCCTTTGATAATCGCCTGCCCGTTTTCCCATTGGCGATAGATCGCTTGGAGGCATACTCCATCTCCGAGAACTATTCAGGATCCGTCATGTCAGCCACCGCATACGGTGCCTTGTTGTCATACTTGCCCGAGTACCGACCAAGCAATGCCAACGACGGAAATATCAATACCTCATGGTTGGTGGGTTGGGGCGTTGATCCAATTGGCCAAATATTGACGTACACCAGCAACACTGGTCGCCCCAAGGTTGAACATCTCGAACTTGTGCCGGCGCAATTATCTTTTGAGCAACGCCAGATCACCGCAATCTCAGTCAGCGTCGAAGGATTGCCCTGGACCACTCACGCGATTGATCCGAGTACTTCAATGACTCGTATTGAACTTGATCAACCTGCGCAGTCGTTCCGAATCAGAATTGACGGAGTGACCGAGGGCGACAATCAGCTCCCCGTGGGTTGGGCCGAAGTATTACCGCCTGCCTTCCAACGCTCCGAAGAAATCACCGTGCCAAGCGATGCAACGATGCTCGTCAAACCGACCACACCTGTTTCATTTGTCTTTACTCGATTACGCGCCGACCCGTACGATCCGCGACGACAAGATCCTGAGCTCTCAATCAACAGAAACTTTTTCGTCACCAACCCAGGCAGTTTCACAATCAGCGCTCAAGCTACTGCTACTAGCGACGCTGCAGTCAGTTCAACGTGCCGAGATGACCTACTCACTATTGACTACCTGAAGATTTTGACAAAGGTAACGCAGGTTCAAGGCTCTGCTGTCACCATTGAATCTTGTGAAGAATTCACCTCTGGACGCGGTCTGCGTAATATTCAAACCCCAGCAGATTCACCATTCACCATTAACCAGTTAGTACTGCGCTCAACACGTGCCAAAGATGCTTCGCTTTCAATCACCACCCCAACGAGTGACACACGCACCAACCGAACAACTTCCATCAATTCATGTACCAGCGGATGCTGGCTTGAATTGAACGACGGTTGGAATATTGGCT
>JBEDJE010000262.1:0-2800 GCA_041172985.1 Actinomycetota bacterium | reverse complement strand
GTCGCCTAGCAACCGACAGGCCGAGTGCGCAACCAACGAGAAAGGTGACGATCGCGAGGGTATAGCTCATCGCGTTGCCCGGGGTTATCCCTGTGTCATTGGAAATTCACCGGTGGCGTCACGCTGACGCTGACGTTCAATGGCACGCAGTTCGGGTTTCCAGCCAGTTAAAGCAAACTGCACTCGTTCGCCGACGTTCACTGCGTGGTCGCCGATACGTTCATAAAAGCGCGCGACAATCGCCAACTGGACAGCCAGTTGAAGATCCATTCGCTCGCGAGCATGGGTTTCGAAAATTGCCTGAATGAACTGGCGATGCAATGCATCCAGAAACGAATCCATATCTTCGATTGCCGCAGCTGTCGCGGCATCGTTTTCGGCAAAAGAATTGATGGCTGACTGGTACAACTGCTCGGCTTGTTCGCTCATCTTGGAGATGAGTCCACGCAACACTGGGTCAATTTCTTTGCCATAAATCCGGCGTGCTGCCTTACAAATATTGACTGCCAGATCTGCCGAGCGCTCAAGATCACTCGTGATTTTTAGAATCGACACCAACTGGCGAAGTTCACCAGCCACTGGGGCCTGTAACGCCAGAATCTCAAAAGTGCGACCCTCGATCTCGTGGGCGCGGGCGTCGATTTCGTCGTCAGACTGAACCAAATAGTCAGCCCCTTCGAGGTCTCCGCTGAGCAGCACATTCGTTGCCCGCGGCACAACCTCGATAACTGAGGCCCCCAGCCGCACGACCATGGAGCGCAACTCCTCTAGATCAGAGTGATATGACTTTCGTGTCTCTTCCATGGGCTCTACGGTAGGCACGCTACGCCCCTGCAGCGGCCGCATTCGGCCAGATTGGTGAACGGATACCGACAAACGCCTGAATACTGCGTTAACGGGCTTATCTTGACTGTGTTGCCACAACCCACTCAAAAAGTTGACGCTGGGCATCGTTCGGTGTGTGGTGCTCACCGACCTGAGCCCAGGTGTTGTCTGCACCCAGGCGATAGTGCACGTTGGCGTCGTCCATCAAAAAACCGAGTGCCGTATCAAGCCAGGCTCGATGCTTGGGATGCGTGAGACGCACCAACGTTTCGACACGGCCTGCCAAATTTCGAATCATCAAGTCGGCTGAGCCGATGAGGTGCAAAGGTTCGCTGCCGTCATAACCGTGGGCAAACCGATAGATGCGTGAGTGCTCGAGGTAACGCCCCAATACAGAGCGCACGGTGATATTTTCAGACATCCCGGGCACACCCGCCCGCACGCAACAAATCCCCCGCACTATTAGGTGGATTTTTACCCCCGCCGAACTGGCGGCGTAGAGCGCTTCGATGACCTGTGGGTCTTGTACTGCATTGAGTTTGAATGTGATTCGACCCTCAGTGCCAAACGTTGCTTCGTTTTCAATCAGCCGGATGATCTCGGTCTTGAGCTGGTGTGGGGCAACGAGCAATTGTTCATACTTGGGTTCGCGACCATAACCCGTGAGGTAGTTGAAAAGTTGTGTCGCATCACGACCGACGGTTTCTTCGCACGTAAAAAAGCCGATGTCTTCATATGAACGGGCAGTGACTGAGTTGTAGTTGCCGGTCGCCAAGTGCACATACCTGCGAATCGCTCCGGCTTCTTCGCGCACCACAAGGATGCATTTGGCATGGGTTTTCAACCCCACGAGCCCATAGTTCACGTGCACGCCCGCCAATTCGAGTTCGCGTGCCCAGCTCACATTGCGAGCTTCATCAAAGCGCGCCTTGAGTTCCATCACCACGGCCACCTGCTTGCCTGCCTCGGCGGCACGAATCAAGTGCCGTGCAATTTGACTGTCACCCGAGGTGCGATAGAGCGTCATTTTGATCGACAAAACTTTGGGGTCACGTGCCGCTTGTTCAACGAACGTCTCCGTTGAAGATGCAAACGATTCATAAGGGTGATGCACCAGCAATTGACGAGATCGAATCACGTCAAACATTGACTTTCCAGCTTCTTGCGCCCCCGCGAGACGGCCTGCCGTTACCGATGTCCACGGCTTGAAGCGAAGTTTGGGTTTGTCTAAATTTGCCAACTGCATGAGAGCAGAAAACTCGATGAAGTGATCGTGACGAATCACATCAATGGGTTCCAATTCAAGCTCAGTGCACATCATGCTGAGGTCGGCCTTACTGATATTGGATTGCACCTCAAGCCGCACTGCGCGACCAAAACGACGCCGGCGAAGTTCCATCTCCACTGCGGCAAGAAGGTCCTCGGCATCCTCGTCGTCTAGCGACAAGTCAGCGTTACGAGTTACCCGAAAACGTGAGGTGCTCACGATTTCCATACCTGGAAAAAGGCGGTCAAGATGTGCTTCAATGAGGTCTTCCAGCAAGATGAAATCATCCGAGTCGGGCACTGGGATAAAGCGCGGGAAATTACGCGGCACTTTGACGCGTGCAAATCGCTGATCGCCGGTGTCTGTATCGCGGACGGTGACGGCCAAGTTCAATGCCAAGTTGGAGATATACGGAAATGGGTGCGATGGGTCGACTGCCAGCGGCGTCAAAATCGGAAAAATACGACTTTCGTAGTCGGCTGTTAGCGCTTCGCGAGCCTTCTTGCCGAGTTTTGCCCAGCGCACAATGCGCACACCGTTGGCCGCCAACGCGGGCAGTAAATCGTTGGCAAACAGCCGTTCCTGTTGCGTGGCAAACTTCTGCACACGTCCAGCAATCTCGCGTAACTGTTGCAGCGGAGTCCTTCCGTCGACGCTCGGCTCAGAGACTTCGGCAGCAATCTGGTCATGCAACGCTGCGACACGCAC
>JBEDJE010000261.1:0-2811 GCA_041172985.1 Actinomycetota bacterium | reverse complement strand
TCGCGTGAGGCGACGTGTTGGTCGGGACGAACTGTGATGCAGGCGTCATCTGGAAGGCCAAGTACATTGCTCCACCAAGCATTTGGATCTTCAAAGTCGCGGCCGACTTGCAAACAGTTGTAGCTCACCTGGGCCGAAGGTCCGACAATGACTGTTGCTTGAGTGAGATCAATGAGATCAAGCGATGAAATCGTTTTCCCGTCTTGTATCAACCAACCATGAGGTAGGCGACTGCCAGGTTCACTTGAAGGCGTGTAGTTGCGAATGATGTCATCGCTGAGTGGCGCAAGAGGAGTCGTTGTTACCTCAAGTTCGTAGCGGTAACCCATCTGCAAACCAAACATGTCGAAATGGGTCTGCTGATTATTGATGGCTTCAATGAGGCCTTCCTGATTGGGTTTGCCGAGTGCTTCAAATACTTCAAACATCTTGAAAGCATTCTCGAGACTGGCCTGAGCATTGCGTTGAGCGACAGGGCGGCGCTCAGGTTCGTAGGTGTTAAGCAACGAGTCATTTGATTGACCCGTGATGACGGCATGTAGTTTCCAAGCCAAGTTGTGAGCGTCTTGTACGCCGCTGTTTAGCCCCATGCCTCCTGAGGGCGGAAAGCGGTGAGCTGCATCGCCCACTAAGAAAACTTGACCATCGCGATAGCGGTCGGCAATTTGTGAGGTCATAGTCCACGAGGAAGTTCTGAGAATCTTGATGTCGACTTGAGCATCAATGAGGACCGAACGAACCATGGACTCACAAACATCAGGTGACTGATCAAGCACATGGTCGGCGTCAACCGGGTGCATATAGACCCATTCGTTGTCGCCGCCGTGCGAAATCAACGTTCCACCCATGCCTTGATCGCAAAGCCAGTAAAGTACCCCTGGGCACTCGCGCGTGAGCGACGACAGATCGGCCGTGAAGTGAATCATGGCAAAGCTCTGCAGATTGTCGGGACCTTCCATGGCGATTCCCGATGCCTGTCGAACAGCGCTCGAAGCACCATCACATCCGAGAACATATTTGGCCGCGACGACTTCGTCGTTTCCGTGGTGGCGCATCGTTGAAACCACAGTCTCATTTTTTTGAACCATCGACAACCACTGCGTTGAATACTCAATGTTTACGCCCATGGCAGTGAGTTCGTCAACGAGTAGCGGTTCAAGAACATGTTGCGCCAAGTTGCGCAGCGGGGTTGGTGTGAAGGACAACATCTCGTCCCCCTGGCGCTCATACGGAAGTGAACCTAAGACCTCACCGCCGAGCTTGGTGACCCAATGAACTTGTCCGGCAGCCTGAGGATCTTGAGCGATAGAACGCAGGTGGTCAACGTTGACGCCTATCTGTCGCCACACTTCAAATGTGCGGGCATTAATGACGTGGGCTGCGGGTGCCCGTTGCGGACCTTCGCGTCGGTCAATGATGCGTACTGAATGACCCATCTTGTGGAGCAACATCGCTGCGCTGATTCCGACTGGACCTGCGCCAACAATCAAGACGTCAATATCGGACTTGGTTGTCATTAGAACAAACCGTCGTACGAGCCACCATCAAGGTGAATGCTCTGGCCCGAGATGAATCCAGCTTGTGCACTACACAAGAAGGCACATGTGTCGCCAACTTCTTCGGGGCGACCAAGCCTTTTAGCCGCAATCGTTTGTGCCATTTCTTCATACGCCTCTTCAAGTGTGATGCCCTTGAATTGCACGGCAAGTTTGGCCATGCCCAGTTGGCGGTCGGTGTTAATGCGTTCGGGCAGAATGTTGTTGATCGTGACGTTTGACGATGCAACATCTTTCGAAAGACCTTTTGCCACCGACATCAAACCGGTGCGTGCAGCTGACGACAATCCCATAGGAGACAACGGACTCTTGGTCATGGCCGATGTGATGTTGATGATGCGCCCGAATTTGCGCTCGACCATTCCTTCAAGCACATCGCGGATAAGAAGCAATGGCGCCAACATGTTGCTGTCGACTGCACTGAGCCAATTGTCGCGACCCCAATCCTGAAAGCGCCCGGGCGGTGGCCCGCCGTTGTTGGTGATCAAAATGTCCGGGCGGGGACAAGCGTTGAGAAGTGCGGCGCGGGTTTCGTCAAGCGCGATGTCGCCAACAACTGTTGTAACCGAACCCGCAACGGTGAGTCGCAGTTTCTCGGCAGCCACATTCAGACGATCGGCATCACGTCCATTGATGACAACGTTGACACCTTCTTTGGCAAGCGATTCTGCACAAGCAAAGCCAAGACCGGCGCTTGATGCGGCAATGATCGCATTCTTGCCCTTGATACCGAGATCCATCAGAAATCCAAATCGTCGGGCGGGTTAGGTCCCCACTGATTGATGCCCGCGAAAATTGAATGTTTGTTCAACGGAGTTGACGCAACGAGCAGATCACTATCGGTCCAGTGTTCAATCGTGAAGCCGAGTGGGTCTTTCCAATAGTCAAAGATCTGTCCGCCCAAAATGTGGCGACCGACTCCCCAATAGTGGCGAGCACCCGAAGCAAGAAGGGGTTCGCGTCCAGCCATGAGGTCATCAAAGTCGGCAACTTCCCACGCGCAATGGCCAAGACGCGTTTCGCCAGTTTCCAAAATGAGAAGCGAGTGATGATCGGTCGGAGTCTCGCCACGATCGCAACGCATAAATCGGCCGATGGGTTGTTCGGGATCTTCGATGTACATGTCGTCCGAACCGAGAAGTCCAAGAGTGTCGGAGTACCACGCTGTGAGGCGTGCAAGAGAGGTTGTCTTGATGACACCATGGCCGAATCGTTTGACTTGCGATGGGCCAGATTCAATTCGTTGCAGTTCGAC
>JBEDJE010000260.1:0-3671 GCA_041172985.1 Actinomycetota bacterium | reverse complement strand
TGTTTTCCGGGCAATCATCGATGATGCTATTCCGTCAGGCAATCGCGGTCGAATTTGGTTCTTGGCAATGTTGGCCGTCGGGGCCGCCTTGTTTGACGCTTTTTTGGCGATTACCCAAAGGTGGTATTCGGCTCGCATCGGTGAAGGCCTCATTTACGATTTGCGAGTCGCTTTGTTCAACAAGGTTCAGCGAATGCCTGTTGCTTTCTTCACGCGTACACAAACTGGATCACTCATTAGTCGACTGAATAACGATGTTGTGGGGGCACAGTCAGCTGTCACTTCAACACTAGGAAGTGTTGTCAGCAACGTTGTTGTGCTCGTGATGACATTGGGTGCGATGTTCACACTTGAGTGGCGTCTCACACTTTTGTCACTCGTTGTTTTGCCGATCTTTGTCATTCCGGCAAAACGCGTTGGTCAGAGGTTGCAGATCATTGCTCGTGAACAAATGGACCTCAACGCCCAAATGAATACGCAGATGAATGAACGTTTCAATGTGTCGGGCGCGCTGCTCGTCAAGTTGTTCGGTCGTCATCAAGGCGAAGTCGATGCATTTAGTGGTCGTGCCGCACGCGTTCGTGATATCGGAATTCTTTCGGCGCAGTGGTCGTGCCGCACGCGTTCGTGATATCGGAATTCTTTCGGCGCTTTACGGTCGAGTGTTTTTTGTGGCGCTTGGTTTAGTTGGCGCACTTGGTGCAGTGGCGATTTACGGAATCGGCGCTCAACTAGTTGTCTCTGGAGATATTTCGGATGGAACTTTGGTGGCCTTGGCAACATTGGTTGGTCGGGTATACCAACCGTTGACCGGACTCACGAATGC
This sequence comes from Actinomycetota bacterium, assembly GCA_041172985.1. GTDB lineage: Bacteria > Actinomycetota > Acidimicrobiia > Acidimicrobiales > Ilumatobacteraceae > Casp-actino8. The sequence continues at coordinate 2,845 of JBEDJE010000260.1, read as the reverse complement.
TCGCGTTGATCTACTGACATCATTTGTCAGTTTCGATCGTGTCTTTGAAGTTCTAGACGCACCAGTTTCAATTGTTGATAAGCCCGGCGCGATTGATCTGGTGAACCCGCGTGGCCGTATCGAATTTGATCATGTGACTTTCCGTTATCCACCGGCTCGCGAAGTTTCAGTACCGTCGCTAGAAATGCCAGGTGCTCCATCGGGCGACCCCGATGTTGATGTCTTGCACGACATCTCGCTAGTTATTGAACCTGGTGAAACGATTGCGATTGTTGGATCGTCGGGTTCGGGAAAGAGCACTCTTGCTTCGTTGTTGCCACGTTTGTATGACGTGACAGGTGGATCGTTGAAAATTGATGGTCATGATGTTCGTGACTTAACAGGAACTTCATTGCGTTCGGCAATCGGTGTTGTTTCACAGGACCCGCATTTGTTTCATGAGAGCATGGAATCAAACTTGCGTTACGCCAAGCCCGATGCGACGATTGAAGAAATTGAAGAAGCCTGTCGTGCTGCTCGAATCTATGACACCATCGCGGCATTACCCGATGGCCTCGCAACCATTGTTGGCGATCGTGGATATCGCATGTCGGGCGGAGAAAAGCAGCGCTTGGCAATTGCGCGTCTGCTCCTAAAGGACCCCGCAATGATGATTCTTGACGAAGCAACGAGCCATTTAGACAACGAAAACGAAGCACTTGTACAAGAAGCTCTCGATGAAGCACTCAAGGGTCGAACCGCCATCGTGATTGCGCACCGTTTGTCAACAATTCGTGATGCGTCGCGCATTGTTGTGATCAATGATGGACGCATAGTTGAACAAGGGTCGCATGATGAATTGATGGCGCGAGACGGTGCGTATGCCCGCCAAGTGCGCGCTGGTGAAACGCTGATTGACTAGCGGCGCGATTGTGCGCCACGGATCAACGATCCGTTGAGCGCACCAGTATGTTGGCCATCAACAAAGGAAACGATTCCATTCTTGATGGTGTAGCGATACCCCGTGGCAGTCTGCATGAGTCGACGGCCACCAGCTGGTAAGTCATGAACGATGCGCGGTGGCGGTGTTCCGAGTACAGACATATCAATCACGTTGATGTCGGCCTTGTAGCCAGGAGCAATCACACCACGGTCTAACAGCCCAACATGGTGAGCAGTTCGTTGTGTGATGTGGTTGACCATAAATTCAAGCGGCAACTTCTCGCCACGCCTACGATCTTTTGACCACAAAGCAAGTGCGGTCGTGGTTGCACTTCCATCACTGATCGCGCCACAATGTGCGCCGGCATCACTGAGACCGATGACAGCGTTCTTCCGGAGCAACATTTCGCGTACATCGTCAAGATTTCCGTGAGCGAAGTTGAACAATGGCATGTACAACAAACGATTGCCGTCTTCTTCAATCAGCAAATCGATGACGAACTCAACAACTCCACGACCTTGCGCAGCGGCGCGTGCTGCAACCGAATCTTCGGGCGCTGGTTCGTAGTTGACTGGATTTTCCATGGGGTACAACTTGTGGAAGCCACCGAACATTTCGCCGGCCATTCCTTCAATGCGTGCGAGTGCGACGGCATGTTCAGCAACAATGCGCGCCTGACGTTCGGGATCGCGCAATGCCACAATGATTTCGGGTAACGGCCGACCAGCAATCTCGACAAAGCTCGGGCATGGCAACAACGGATTAACTGTGGCCGTAAGCCCCTGCAATACACCAATCGGACGCACTGCAACTTGTGTAGATAGCGGTAGTCCTTGCGAAACACCTTGGTCAACCCATGCACCTACTTCACGCCAACGATCGGGGAGTGGCTCGGGTTGTTGCACAGTCATGCTGAGTGGACGTCCAGTAGCTCGCGCCATGGCTGCCATCAGTTTCATTTCTTCATGAGCAAAATCGGTGTCGTCGGAAAGATATGCGTCAGAGATGAGCTGTACAACTCCGCTGCCGGTTTCGGCCATTGCTGTACATAAAGCCAAGAGTTCATCGGCTGATGAAAAACGAGTGCCGAGTGGTGCACCTGCCTTAGTGCGATGGACATAAGTACGACTTGTTGTGAAGCCAAGTGCACCAGCTTGCATACCCTCGCGGACCATGAGAGCCATGCGTGCTAGCTCATCGACAGTTGGTGCCTCAAGCGGGTCTGCTCCGCGTTCACCCATGACGTACGCGCGCAACGGCGCATGAGCAACCTGCGTGGCAACGTCGATTGCGTACTCGCGACGATCAAGTGCATTCATGTAGTCGGGGAAGGTTTCCCAATCCCATGCCAAGCCCTCGGCTAAGGCGGTACCTGGAATGTCTTCAACACCTTCGAGCATGCCGATGAGCCAGGCGTGCTGATCGGGAGTCGGTCGGGCGGGGGCGAATCCGACGCCACAGTTACCCATCACGACCGAGGTGACTCCATGAATACTTGATGGGGCCAAAATGGGGTCCCATGTGGCTTGCCCGTCGAAGTGGGTATGGATATCGACGAATCAGTCCGTCGGCATCAATTTCACGGCTGCCTGTACCGACCAGGCGGGGACCGACTTCGGTGATGACCCCGTCGCTGACCGCAACGTCGGCCATACGGGCAGGTGCACCAGTGCCATCGACGAGGGACGCATTGCGGATCACTAGATCATGAGCGCTCATCTCGTTATTGTGCCACATTCGCTGTGGGTGAGGTTTTGTCCAAAGGACTTGAGTCACCCTAAAGACTTGAGTCACTACGACTCAACATTTGCACCTCACGAGTTGCGACCCGTTAAATCGGTGGCTATCTTGACATGAGGCGACGCAAGATTCGTCGTTTACTCCCCACAAAGACATTCCCCATAAAGACATATTGAAAGGCAC
>JBEDJE010000259.1:0-5506 GCA_041172985.1 Actinomycetota bacterium | reverse complement strand
TCGTTTACAGGCTTCAAGTAATGCCGACGCGAAGAAGTTTGTTGCCGACTTCGCACAGTTCATCGTTGAGTTCGGTTCGCGTGGACCTAATGAATGGGAAATTAGCGCGGATACTTGGGAGACCAAGCCCGAGTATGCACTTGCTGTGATTGACCGTATTCGTTTGCAGTCTGATGCTGAGTCACCAAAGATTCGCAACGCGCGTAAGGCAGAAGAACGTAAGGCACTCACTGAGGACATTCGTGCCAAGGTCAAGCCACTTGGCGAAGAACTTGCCGGTCAACTTGAAGGTGCATTGATCGCCAGTTCACAAATGGCGATTCGCGAACGAACTAAGACCAATATCATTCGTGCACTCCACGAAGTTCGCATGGCCTTTCGTGAACTTGGTCGCCGTCGTGCCGCTGAAGGCACTTTGAAAGATCCGCATCACGTCTTTGCTTTGCTCGACTCTGAACTTGATCAGTTCTTGTTTGAAGGTGCCTCAATGAAAGACACCCTTGCGACTCGTCACGCTCAGTGGCAAGAATTGCAACTGCTCGAACCGCCGTTCTTTATTAAGAACGGAATCGTCCCGCCATTGAGCGAGTACAAAAAGAAGGGCCAGTCAAACGCGGCCAAAGCCGTAGTTGGTGAAGTGGTGCAGGGTGTTCCCGGTTGTACTGGTCAGTATGTGGGTCGAGCCCGAGTGATTCTCGACCCAACCGAGCCAGGCGATCTTGAGCCAGGTGACGTATTGATCGCTCCCAACACCGACCCCGCATGGACGCCATTGTTTATGTCGTGTGGAGCAGTCGTTGTCAATGTTGGTGCTGCCATTAGTCATGCCATCATCGTGAGTCGCGAGCTTGGCTTGCCCTGTGTTGTTTCGGCAACCGACGCAACTGTGCGTATTCCTGATGGTGCCCTGATTGAAGTTAACGGTGACACCGGAGCCGTCACGATCTTGGAGATTCCCGCATGAACAAGCCGTTTCGTTTTGGACTTCAGGCCTATGCCCCTAACTCGGGTAAAGAATGGCGCGAGCTGGCTCGCAAGGCCGAGGCATCAGGTTTCTCATCGTTCCATTTAGCCGACCACATCATCGGACCTGGTCCGGCTTTAACGGCAACCGGTCACCCGATTCAAACCGTGGCCGCCATTCCAGCGATGGCGGTTGCTGCTGAAGCAACAAGCACCATCAAAGTTGGTTGCCGGGTTTGATTATCGCAGTCCGGTGATGTTGGCTAAAGAAGTCGCAACTCTCGACTTCTTCTCTGAGGGACGTCTCGAGCTGGGCCTCGGCGCTGGCTGGCTACAAGGTGAGTACGAAGCCATCGGAATTCCTTTTGATCGTGCCGGTGTGCGTATTGATCGTTTTGAAGAAGTCATTGCATTGCTGCGGGCTTCTTTTGCCGACGGCGAATTGAATATTGATACGCCACACGTTCACGCTGTGGGTTTCGAAGCGGTACCTAAGCCGTTCACCAAGTCGGGTCCACCAATCATGATTGGCGGCGGAGCAAAACGAATTCTGACGATTGCAGGTCGCGAAGCCGACATTGTGTCACTGAACTTCAATAACTCTTCAGGAAAACTTGGTGCCGCCGGAATTGGATCTTCAACCGCAGAACTGACCGATCAAAAGATTCAGTGGATCAAAGAGCTCGTTTTGATCAGATCGAAATTGAGATCGCTGCTTACTTTACAATCGTGACTCCAGACGGAGAAGGCACCCGCGCCAAGATGGCTCCGATGTTTGGCATGACCCCTGAAGTTTTTGCTGAACATCCCAATGCATTGATCGGTTCAGTTGATGAGATTTGTGATCGCATTGTTGAACGGCGTGAACGGTTTGGGATTAGCTATGTCAGCTTTGGCGCTTCGGTGATCGATGCAGTGATTCCGGTTGTTGAACGCCTCACCGGCAAGTAATTCAAGTATCTAGTTTCAAGCCAATTTGTTTCCGAGAGAGAGCACATCATGACCGTCGATATCAGCACCTTTAATCCATTCGATCCTTCAACGCAGCAGTGCCCATTTCCGCACTATGCACAAATGCGTGAAGAAGCTCCTGTCCATCCGGTGCCAGGTCTTGGCGTCCATTTGGTGACTAAGCACGACCTCGTGATGCAAGTGTTGCGTGACCCACAGACATACTCGTCAATGTTCGGCGGTGCAGGTATGCCATTGAGTTCTGCAGATCGTGAGAAGTTTGCTGAAGTCATGGCTGCTGGTTACCCGCGCGTTCCGACGATGTTGACAGCCGATCAGCCAGATCACACGCGTTATCGCCGCTTGGTAGCCCGCGCGTTCCACCCGAAGGTCATTGCTGAGATGGAACCAATCATCCGCCAGATCACTGTTGAACTCATCGAATCATGGATCGATAAAGGTCGCATTGAATTTGTTAAGGAATTCGGCGTGCCGTTGCCTGTTCGAGTGATCGCTAAGGCGTTGAATGTTCCTGACGATCGTTTGGCTGACTTCAAGCGTTGGTCTGATGACTCAATCGCTGGTATCGGGACCAACATCACTCTCGAGCAGCGCCTTCAGGCCGAGTACGGAGTCAATGAGTTCCAGCACTATTTCGCCGAGCAGATTGAACTTCGTCGCACCAATCCGCAAGACGACATTTTGACAAACCTTTTGAACGCGTCAATTGATGATGACGATCCCGAAGTAACCGACAAGCGACAGCTTGATATTGAGCATCATTCAGCAGTTGTTGGTAGCCGGAAACGAAACAACCACCAAGTCTTTGACCGAGATGGTTCGCTTGCTTGCTGAAAACCCCGAAGAGTGGGCAGCCTTGAAGGCCGATCCGTCACGAGCAGAAAAAGTGTTTGAAGAAACGCTTCGTTTGTCGACACCAACCCAAGGTATGTGGAGAATCCTCACGAAGGATGCCGAACTTGGGGGAGTACAACTCACCAAGGGTCAGCGCATCATCATTGTGTTTGCCTCGGCAAACCGTGATGAAGCGTTGTACGACAATCCCGATGATTTCATTCCGATGCGCGATCACCTGCGTGACAACCTGGCCTTCGGTAAAGGTATTCACTTCTGCTTGGGTGCAAACCTTTCACGCCTTGAAGGCAAGGTTGCGGCTGAAGAGTTGTCGAAGCGCATCGACACCATCACGTTGTCTGAGTCGAACAAGTACCAGTACTTCCCGAGCTTCATGCTTCGTGGTTTGACTGATCTTGACATTGAGTTCACCGCCGCCAAAGGTGTGACCGCATGAGTCGCGATCTTGTTGGCAAGATTGCGGTTGTCACTGGTTCTAGTCGGGGTATTGGACGCGGCACTGCAATCGCTCTCGCTGAAAAAGGCGCAACGGTGTACATCACTGGTCGTTCGGCCGGCGATGGACCTCTCACGATTGACACCACCGTCAAGATGGTCAACGAAGCAGGCGGAAAAGGTATTGCCGTTCAAGTCGATCATGGTGATGACGCGCAGATTGCAGCGTTGTTCGCACGGGTTAAGGCCGAAGTCGGCAAGATCGACATCTTGGTCAACAATGTGTACAAGATTCCCGATCCGCCGGCCTGGGGCGGTGGCTTTTGGGACCACCCCGTGAGCATTTGGGATGATCAAGTGGGCATTGGTCTTCGTGCCCATTACATCGCTTCGTGGCATGCAGCGCCATTGTTGTTTGCTGCTGGTACTGGTGGATCAATCATCAATGTGTCTTCACCAGGTGGAAGTTCGTATCACTTCAGCTCTTCCTATGGTGCAGGTAAGGCTGGTCTCGATCGCTTGAGTGCCGACATGGCTCTTGAACTGAAGCCGAAGGGTATTGCCTGCTGTTCGGTGTATCCAGGTTCGGTTGCAACCGAATTCATTCAAGCAGTTTCGGGTGAACGCGGAACTGATCTCACTGCAGCACAGACGACACTCGGTGTTGGTCGCGCGATTGCCGCACTGGTGATTGCGCCCGATCTGATGGAACGCTCAGGAACGATTCAATGGATCGAAGATATCTCCGAACAGTTTGATACGCGTGACGAGAACGGCAACCGTGCCGTCAAGTACAAGACTCGCAAATAAGTTTTAGAACTCGAGTTGCAAGTGATCGACACCACGGATGGTGAGACGGTCGCGCCACGTGATGTCACCGACGGCTTTCATACTTGGGAATCGCGAAACGATTGATCCGACGGCTATCTCGGCTTCGAGTTTTGCGAGGCTGGCCCCGAGGCAATAGTGAATGCCGCCAGCAAAAGCGAGATGTCGATTTGAATTTGTTCGGTCGAGTCGCAGGGTGTTGGGATCATCAAACATTGCAGGGTCATGATTGCCGGCGCCAAGCAGGGTGGTGACGATAGTTCCTGGATCAACCACGAGCGGACCGTTCAAGGTTTGGTACGTCACGGGCACGATAGGTACGCGGACAGTCTGTTGGACCGGTCCATCAAAGCGGAGAAGTTCATCAATGGCTCGAGTTGTAACGCTTGGAGTCTTGTTCCATAGCGATAATTGATCAGGGAATTTCAGGAGAGCATTGATTGAGTTGCCGATGAGGTTGACGGTGGTTTCGTGCCCAGCGATGTAGAGCAACACCACAAATGAGATCAATTCCTCGAGCGACAAAGTATCGCCATCGTCTTCAACGGCCAGAAGTGCTGAGAGCAAGTCGTCTCCAGGATGAGCGCGGCGATCTTCTATGACCGAGAACAAATAAGGAATCAGTTGCGCGAATGCTTCATCGGTCCGTGCGAGATCTTCCATTGTTGATGTTGGCTCAAGAGCGAGAGTGATCAACTGGCTCCAATCACGCATATCTTCAGCGCGATCGGTCGGCATGTTGAGAAGATCAGAAATAACCTGAAAGGGGATGGGGAAAGCAAGGTCATCAACCAATTCCATTCCGCCGCTTTTTGCCGCTCGGTCAAGGACATCATCAACCAGCTGTTGAATACGCGGACGCAGACGATCGATGGCGGTTGGTGTGAATGCTTTACTGACTAGACGGCGTAAACGGGTGTGATCGGGTGGATCGAGGTTGAGAATTGTTTTTGCGCCAGATCGGTCTTGGCGGCGATTCCATTTTGCTTTTGCGAGTGGCTCAGTGGGTTCATTGGCTGACGCGTCAATATCGCGGCTGAAATCATTACTGCGCAATGTCCAAGACACATCTTCAAATCGCGTGAGAATGACATTTCCGTACGGCGTGACGTGCACGGGGTCGTGCACTCGCAATTCATCGTAAAAGGGGTACGGATTGGCGCGAAAGGTCGGATTGAACGGGTTGAAGACTGGTTTGTTCATGAACTTGCTCAGTTTGCTTTCAGTGCTGTGGCCAGGACATCAATGATTTGATCAATTTGTGCGTCGCTGATGACGAATGATGGGCAGAAGGTATTGGCATCAGCGCCGATTGCGCGCGTGATTACTCCAAGGTCCATCATGCGATCGCGAATGACAACAGGGTCGTTGTGGGGATGATGAGAAACCGCCCAAACCGAACCGTCTCCGCGAATTGCCGCGACCATTCCATCGTCAGCAAGAGCTTGTAATC
>JBEDJE010000258.1:0-3189 GCA_041172985.1 Actinomycetota bacterium | reverse complement strand
GCACTCTCCATGAGGTCGAGCTTGGTCAAAATCAACACGGGGGTCGCACCACTATCGAACGCCAAAACCAATTCACGTTCGAGCCGTCGTTGATTAGGCGGTGACACCAGAGCGTGCAACAAGAAGACGACATCAATATTGGCGGCAATCGTGTGCGCCTCAGCCCGCTGGCCTTCAAAACTGGCGCGCCGCATAAATGCGCTATGCCTGGGAAGGACCATTTCGACCTTTTCGCCATCGGCCGACACCACGACCCAGTCGCCCACGGCGACTTCGGCCCCTATGTTGCGCACCCGCACGGGCTCAATGCCCATCGACGGCGGGCCGTACCAAACCGTGCTCCAACCACGGTCAAGGCGCGACACCCGTCCCGGCAAATTGGTCCCATCGAGGGCATGCGACTGGTTTTTGGCGATTTCGGAGCGCGTTGATTCCCACGTCACATCCCATGTGACATTCCAACCAAGCGCCATCCGTGGGTCGTTCACATAGGTTACCGTAGCCTCAGAAAGACGCTGTTCCCCCGAACCAGCGACAAAGGAACCCCCAACATGTTGTCTCGCCTCGCCCACTGGTGCTTCCGTCGCCACTGGCTCACCATCATCATTTGGCTCGTCGCACTCTTCGGTGGCAGCACCATCGCCAACCAAGTCATAGGTGGCGGAGCATTCGAAACTCGGTTCTCAATTCCCAATACCGAAAGTCTCCGCGCCCTGAACCTTTTGCAGGACGCCTTCCCCGATTCAGACACCATCACTGATGCGCAGATCGTTTTCCAGGTTGCATCAGACACCCCCGACGGCGTCAACAACACCGAAGTGCAATCAATCATGACCGAAGTATTCACGAAGATTGTGGCTGGCGTTGAAGGCCTGACAATTACGTCCCCATATGACAACCCGCGGTTAGTGAGTGCATCGCAACCCATTGCCTACGCCATCATGCGACTTCCCGACGGTGACTCGCAGGACGAACAACAAAAAATCGGAGATGAGATTCGCGCAATCACCGAACCAATTCTCATTGAACGAAATGCAACGAATTTGGTCGATGTTGAATTCGGCGGAGATCCTTTCGTTGAGTTTGAACTTCCCGAGAGTGAAGTTGTCGGATTGCTGGCCGCGATCATCATTTTGGTGCTCGCGTTCGGATCAGTTCTTGCGATGGGGCTTCCCATTGGCACCGCACTCATTGGACTTGGCACCGGAATTTCAATCGTCACAATGTTAAGCCACATTATGGAGATGCCCGACTTCGTTGTGCAGATCGGCGGCATGATCGGTATCGGTGTTGGTATTGACTACGCGCTATTTATTGTCACGAGGTTCCGCGAAGGTCTGCGCTCTGGCCTATCGCCCGAAGATGCAACTGCAGTTTCCATTGACACTGCTGGTCGTGCAGTTTTGTTCGCTGGAATCACCGTCATGGTTTCGTTACTCGGCATGTACATGATGGGAATGAAGTTCATTTATGGACTCGCAATTGCTGCATCAACAGTTGTTGGTGTCATGGTTGTAGCCGCGCTCACGTTGCTTCCTGCGCTGTTGGCTTTAGTTGGACATCGCATCGATATCACCACGCGCGCGGCGCTGATTTCACTCATTACATTTTCGACAGTCTCGTTATTTGGGATCGTTTTTCTTGGCTCTTTGACACTTATTGGCCTCGGAGCGTTGATAGCGGTCATCATCATGGCCACAAGTTTCTTAGTGAAATCGTGGCGTACGCCGATTAAGCACCGTGAACCAAAACCAGTTCAAGAACAGTTCTGGTATCGCTGGAGTCGTTTCATCCAACATCGGCCGTGGATCTCGCTCATCGGTGGTTTAACTGCTCTCCTGATCATGACTCTTCCACTCTTCGGAATGCGTCTGGCACTCAGTGACAACGGCAATCGCGCCGACTGGCAAACCGCCCGTCGTGCGTACGACATGCTCGCGCAAGGATTCGGGCCTGGCTTCAACGGACCATTGCAACTCATTGGTGAGGTGACTCCCGAAGATGCGGCCAATCAAACAAAGCTCGATGAAATTACGGCAGCTATTGCAGCTGATCCCGATGTTGTCTTTGCTTCACCAGCAAACCAACTCACACCCGAACTCATTGCTTGGCAAGTAGTTCCGCGCGAATCGCCGCAATCAGAAAACACTGCCGATCTTGTGCATCGCCTACGCGATGACATCTTGCCGCCAGTGCTTGCCGGAACCGACATCACGGTCAACGTTGGAGGCTTCACCGCCATCGGCGTCGACCTCAGCGATTACTTCGCCAAACGAATGTTCATTTTCGTTGGTGCAGTTCTGCTGATGTCCTTCCTATTACTCATGGTGGTGTTCAGAAGTTTGTTAGTTCCGCTCAAGGCAGTCATCATGAACTTGCTCTCGATCGGTGCTTCGTACGGCATCATCGTTGCCATTTTTCAGTGGGGTTACGGCGGCAGTCTGATCGGTGTCGGCAGTGCCGGACCCATCGAACCTTTCATCCCGATGATGCTCTTCGCCATCGTCTTTGGACTGTCGATGGACTACGAGGTATTTCTTCTTTCGCGCATGAAAGAAGAGTTCGATCGAACCGGCGATAACGCGACCGCCGTGGCCGACGGTTTGGCCGCTACAGCCCGCGTCATCACCGCCGCGGCCCTCATCATGGTCGCCGTTTTCGGAAGTTTTGTGGCGGGCGACGACCGCAGTGCGAATGGTGCTTGTACCAGCGACGATGGAACTTTTGGGAGCCCGCAACTGGTGGATCCCCAAATGGCTAGATAAGGTCCTGCCTCGCATCAACATCGAGGGCAAGTCCCACCTCCCCCAAAAAGAAGTGGCTTGACAAACCTAGGCTCGATGCCGTAGCGCTTTATATATATGACAACCCCGACCTCCAAACCCCTCGTGATCGTTGAATCACCAGCCAAGGCCAAAACAATTGGTTCTTTGCTCTTTGCTCGGTGCCAACTTTGACGTCCTGGCTTCGGTTGGCCATATCGCAGACCTTCCCTCTAAGGGCATGGCCGTCGACGTGGACAACCATTTCAAGGCCTATTACGAATTGACCGAACGTGGCGCCAAGGTGATCAAGGAATTGCGAGCCCTCGCCAAGAAGGCCAGTGCCATCTATCTGGCAACCGACGAAGACCGAGAGGGTGAGGCCATCAGTTGGCACCTCATCGAAAACCTCAAGTCGGCGATCAAG
>JBEDJE010000257.1:0-3327 GCA_041172985.1 Actinomycetota bacterium | reverse complement strand
GTCAAATGCCGAGTTGCATCGCCTCACCACCCCAGTCTCGCTCGACAAGACCATTGGCGACGACGGCGACGCAACCCTTGGTGACTTGATGGCCAATGGTGACCCCACTCCCGAAGACCACATCATCGCTCAGGGCGAAACTGATCAACTCAACAAGTTGCTCGACACCCTTGACGCTCGTGCTCGTTACGCCGTTGAAGCCCGCTTTGGACTCATCGATGGCGAGCGCAAGAGCTTCCGTGAAGTCGGCGAAAAGCTGGGCGTCACCGCCGAAGCCGCTCGTCGTTTGGTGTCACGAGCAGTGACTGGCCTCAAAGAAGAAGCCGAAGACATCTTCGCCTACTGACGTTTAAACGCCCATAGTTCTGCGGGGCTCGACCCCAGTGAAAACGACCCGATGGCTTTGGCCTTCGGGTCGTTAGGCTTTTTTCATGGCCAATACTTGGACCCCTTCATCGTGGCAGTCATTTCCCGCTGTGCAATCCCCCATTGGTGTTCGCCGGCGAAGCCCGTGCCCTACAAAATTCTTTAGCCCAAGTGTGCGCCGGCAATGCCTTCTTATTGCAGGCCGGCGACTGCGCCGAAAGTTTTGATGAGTTCTCGGCCAACAACATTCGCGAAAAACTGCGCGTCATTTTACAGATGGCTGTTGTGCTCACCTACAGCCTCGGCGTGCCCACGATCAAGGTCGGTCGTATCGCTGGTCAGTTCGCCAAGCCCCGAAGCGCCGACATGGAAAAGATTGGCGATCTCGAGATTCCTTCATTCCGTGGACACATCGTCAACGATCCTGCACCAACAGCAGAAGCACGCATCCCCGACCCTGATCGCCTCGTGCAGGCATATCACCAGTCGGCAGCAACGCTGAACTTGTTGCGCGCTTTCGTTAAGGGCGGATTCGCCGACTTGTCACGCGTGCACGCATGGACTCAAGAGTTCGTTGGCTCAAGCCCCGAAGGGCAGCGCTACGAACAAGTTGCAACTGACATTGAACGTGCATTGCGATTCATGCATGCCTGCGGTGTCGACACCGAAAACACTGCGGCGCTTCACGAGGCCGATGTGTACACAAGTCACGAAGCACTTCTGCTTGGCTACGAAGAAGCACTCACGCGTCAAGATTCATTAACTGGTGCTTGGTACGACTGCTCAGCACACATGTTGTGGATCGGCGAACGCACCCGTCAACTCGATGGCGCTCACATCGAATTCTTGCGAGGTGTCGGCAATCCGCTCGGCTGCAAGATCGGCCCGTCAACCACCGTTGATTTCATTCTTGAACTATGTCAAAAGCTCAACCCCGCACAGATTCCTGGTCGCTTGACCTTGATTAGTCGCATGGGTGCCGACAAGGTTGAAGATTCGCTTCGTCCGTTGCTTCGTGCGGTGCGCGAAAGTGGCCATCCGGTGGTGTGGGCCTGCGACCCCATGCATGGCAACACTTTCACGTCAGTCGGTGGTCGCAAGACGCGTCACTTCGATGAAATCATTCGTGAAATCACTGGCTTCGTTGCAGCCCACCGTGCCGAAGGCACCTGGCCTGGCGGCATCCATGTTGAACTCACTGGCGACAATGTCACTGAGTGCCTCGGTGGCGCCGACGATCTCACCGATGCCGATCTTGATGTTCGTTATCAAACCGTTTGTGACCCGCGTTTGAATGCCCGCCAAGGTCTCGACTTAGCGTTCGGCGTCGCCGAACTCATCCGTTCCGCCGGCTTTGCCTGATTCATCACTCAGTTCGATTCTCGCAACCATTGACGAGTGGCCCGTTCCGCATGCGGCAGCAGCTGTTGTCCAACGCGGATCAGTGATTGCAGTACACGGCGAAACCGATCGCACGTTTCGTTTGGCGTCGATTTCAAAAGTCATCACCGCTTGGACCTGCCTCATTGCCGTCGAAGAAGGTTCGGTGTCTTTAGATGACGCGGTTGGTCCCCCCGGATCGACCCTTCGTCATTGCCTTGCTCATGCTGCCGGTTACGGATTCGATACCGCCAACCCCATCATGGGTGTTGGTAAGAGACGGATCTATTCAAATACCGGAATCGAGACTGCTGCCAATCACATCGCCGAACGCACTGGCATGATGTTCAGCGAATACATGCGCGAAGCAATTTTTGCTCCCCTTGGAATGGATGACTCGTCATTGAAGGCATCCCCCGCTTATGCAGTCTTCAGCACTGTTGATGACATGGCTTTGTTCATGCAAGAACTCATACAACCAACATTGATCAGTGACGCCACAGCAAAAGATGCGGTCACCATTCAATATCCAGAACTTGGTGGCGTCATTCCTGGTCTTGGTTCGTACAAACCAAATCCGTGGGGACTCGGTATTGAGATTCGTGATGGCAAGCAACCGCATTGGACAGGTTCGCTCAATTCACCACAAACGTTTGGTCATTTTGGTGGATCCGGAACCATGATGTGGATTGATCCGACGATCGATACCGGACTGATTGCTTTAACAGATCTCAACTTTGATAAATGGTCAGCCGAAGCTCTTGTTGCATGGCCTAGCCTGAGTGATGCAGTCATTCGTTCGTTAACGAACAATGCCTAATTCTTCACTCACGCCTAGCAGATTCATGTATGACCAATATTCGCCGAACTGAACGAGTCTTACTTGGCGCCGTATTTGCAATGGAGGCTGGCGGAAGTGTCATCTTTGCCCTGATGGGTAACTTACAAGATGAATTTCAATTCTCTGACGCTGGCCTTGGGTTTATCGCAGCTGCAGGATTCATGGCTTCATTCGTGATGCAGATTCTGATTGCTCCTTATGCCGATCGCGGTCATGCCAAACGTTTATTAATTATTGGAACAACTCTTGCTGTCGTTGGCAACGCACTCTTCGCTAGTGGATCTTCATTAATCATCTTCGTTTTTGCGCGATTAATCTCTGGCGCAGCGAGCGGATTGTTCTTACCCCCAGCGCGTGCCTTGATGGCGTCACTTGATGAAGAAGGTGTTTCCGAACGCCTTGGAGCAATGGGTGGGGCAGCTCTCGCTGGTTTTGTTACCGGGCCAGTCATCGGTGGTTTCTTAGTTGGACCGCTGGGTCTGCGATGGCCCTTCGTCATCTTTTCCATTGCAGCGCTGATCTCACTCTTCATCGTGAGCACACAACACTTGCCAACACTTCCCTACTCCAAAGATCGTCAACGCCTTGCGTTTGGACTCTTAAAGCAGCGTTCAGTTCTTGTGCCAATTTTGATGCTCTCATCAATTGCATTGCCGGTTGGCATGTACGACGCACTGTGGGATCGTTTTCTCACCGACATTGGCGCATCCGACATCGTGGTCGGACTCAGCCTTGCGGCC
>JBEDJE010000256.1:0-2852 GCA_041172985.1 Actinomycetota bacterium | reverse complement strand
AGTCGGTGTATATTTCGTCGGGAAATTAAACACAAACGGTTGCAATTGCCAGAGCGATATGGTGCCATTGCAACGCGCTCAGTGCTGCCATTGACATAAGCCCAACACCTAAGACCACGTATCGCAATGGCCCATCATTCTTTTTGCGATACGAAAGATCACGAACTCGATCAACGACACCGAATGATGCCATACCCAAGGCATAGTCAATTTTGGATTGACCAAGTGCAACCTTTGCGATGGTCCTCGCTACATACTGTCGATTTCCGCAGATGCCAACTGCAGCCTCGTCGGCAATTCTTT
This sequence comes from Actinomycetota bacterium, assembly GCA_041172985.1. Taxonomy (GTDB): domain Bacteria; phylum Actinomycetota; class Acidimicrobiia; order Acidimicrobiales; family Ilumatobacteraceae; genus Casp-actino8. Next base: position 2,549 of record JBEDJE010000256.1, on the reverse strand, counting down.
CCAGAGCAAACCGGAGGTTTGACATTGGATGACGCAAAAGAGGATTGAACGAAGTGCAGATACGTCCCACAAGAATCCAACGATCATGCCGATTGTCTAGGTGTGCTTGTTCGTGCGCCAGCACTACATTCAATTCGTTCTTAGACAGACCTTGAACAAGCCCTTGCGAGATGACTACCCCATCTTGAGCGCCAGGCAAAGCGTAGGCAAACATCTCGGAATCTGAAACGACGACAAGTCCACCACAGTGTGATCGTCGAATTTGGCGATCAGATCGCACCAGCAACATCGCTTTGATTGTCGCAATCACAAGTATGACAAGAGCAATAAAATACAGTTCGCTGCGCCCACCAAAATGTTCACTTCCATTATTCAAAATGTTGTGGAGAATTGGCCCCACTCGTGGAAGGACCATGAGCCACATAATTGAAAAATGCACGAGAAGAGATAGAGATGTTGCAGCCCCAAGAAGTAGGACTGCCATCGATATACGCGCAGAATTTCTTGGCGAGGTTCGGCGCTGGACTTTTGTGATCAGATAACTCAAAATCATGAACACAATAAATGGAGTAAAGAACTTAATCACTTCGCGTCGCCATCAGAAAGTATTGACCGAAGCGCAGCCCGATCCCGAGAAGATAATTTGCTGACGAAACCTGCAAGTAGAGAACTGTGATTAGTTGTGTCACGAACAATTGCCATCATTCGCCCTGCGTACCAGTCATCTTGTGACAGTGCCGCCTCATAGACAAAGAAGCGCCCCTTTGATTGTCGATTTACAAGACCCTTTGTTGCAAGCCGAGTAAGAACTGTTGCAACACTCGTGTACGCGAGCGTTGAGGTCAAGCGTTGTTGGACCTCGGCAGGTTGCAATGGTTCTCCCGCCGCCCACAAGATACGAAGTACCTCGAGTTCAAGCTCACCATCACCCTTTTTGCCCACGACTCGAGCGTAGTCGCTGATAAAGTTTTCTAACTACACGCTGTAGTACCACCTCAAATATGCAGATATCCCATCTCACTCATTGGCCAAAACGACTTTTCGTTTCGATTGTCATCGCGATCATCGGCCTGCTGTCAATCAGTGGTGGGGCTGCGCTCGCACACAATTCGATCTCCGACAGTTCACCTGCAGAGGGCGAGGTACTTGCGTCGCCGCCAACCCTATGGACAATCACATTCGCTAAATCGGTTCCACTCGAATCTGCTTCTGGTCAGGTGGTCACTGATACTGGTCAACGCCAAGACCTTCCAAATCCGCGCACCGGCACCACTGACAATGTCATTGTTTTTGATTTTCCACAAAATCTCACTGGCACGATTACTGGGCGTTGGCGGCTCGTCGGTACTGACGGCCATGTCATCAGCGGTCGGGTGACATTCACTGCACCGCAAGCAACGACCGGTGCACTAGACGTCACAACTGTTGCACCAAACGTAATACCAGTTGCACCAGCTCCAAAAGTATCGTTGCCGCTTGCAACAGAGGACGCTGCTATCTCCGAGACCATCCGAGTCTCTACAAGATTTGTTACTTACGTTGCAATTATTTTGCTAGGTGGCTTGCTGTTTGCCAATCTCTACATTGCTCAAGGAGTATTTTCAACTCCACGCGGACGCCGACTTACTTACATCACCGCAATTGGAACACTCGTCACTCCAATCATCTCGTTGTGGATTTTGGTTGACGATGTTCGCGGCAGTGATGGTTCAATTGGGAGTGCATTGTCCACGGTTCACTCATTGAGCGTTGGTCCGATGATTATGTTTCGCATCGTTGCAGGAGCCGCCATCGTGTTCTTTGCACGATCACTTCTCAAACGCAAAATATTTGATGACAGTGGAACAAGATTGTTGGCGCTGCTACTCACTATGTATTGCGTGGCTCTCGCTTATGGGGGTCACTCCCGATCGCTGGCATCACCATGGCTTGGTGTTCCCACCGATGTCATTCATGTCATCGCTGTATCAGTTTGGCTTGGAGCGCTTGCAGCAGTGGTTGTAGTTATCGTCCCTGCCGTGAGTGTTGAGCAATCAATGATCGCGTTTGATCGCTTTGGTTTTGCAGCGCAACGCGCAGTCCCAGCAATTATGGTCACAGGCGTTATTCAATCGCTCCGATTACACGGGAACGTTTGGTCAGTTTTCTCGTCAAGTCATGGTTTGTTACTGCTTGCGAAGGTTTCTGTTGTGGTGATCATGCTGCTGCTTGGAAACCGCAACAGAAAGTTTCTTGCCAGTCGTCGCAACGCACAACATCGTCATCCAAAAATCTCGAGGGCAACGCTGATGCGGGCATCTATTTACGAAGCGCTCTTCGGAGCCACAACCATTGGAATAACTGCCGTTTTGGTCGCAGTTACACCTACTTGATTTTTGGAGTTTTGCCTACTACACTTTGTAGTAGCCAGTGGAATAACCGACCAAGGAGAAAATTATGAAGAAATTCGCACTCACCGCCATTGCTCTCACAACAACAGCACTGTTGCTCGGCGCATGCGGCTCTTCGGACATGGGCTCATCGGACTCAAGTTCAATGGACATGGGCTA
>JBEDJE010000255.1:0-2856 GCA_041172985.1 Actinomycetota bacterium | reverse complement strand
CAATGACTTCACGAGGCCCGAGAAAGCTCCGCCCACAACAAAACCAACGGCAATTGCAAGCAGATTTCCTTTGTTGATGAAATCGCGAAATTCTTTGAAAAGGTTGGTCATTCGAAGGCTTTTCATAATGAACAAACAATACCCTTGTAAAGCTCAAAGGACCCGAATTGGCTATTTCTTACTGCGAAACTTCGTCTCCGTGACCTTCAAGATCTTCGAACCGATCGACGCGGCGAAGTGTCGGGAAGAAGATTGAGTACACCGCCACAATTCCGAGCGTTGCAACACCGCCACCGATAACTGCGGTCTTTGTACCGAACGCTTGGGCAGCAACGCCACTTTCAAAGGCCCCAAGTTCGTTGCTTGCACCAATAAAAACATTTTCCACGGCCATCACTCGGCCGCGCTTGTCGTCGGGGGTCACCAACGGCACCAACGTTCCACGAATGTAGACGCTGATCATGTCTGAGCCCGACAACAGAATGAGTGCCGCAAACGCAACGATGTACGAGGTCGTCATACCAAGAGCCACTGTGGCGATTCCGAAAAGACCAACCACGATCAATAAGGTCCGCCCGACATTGCGAGTGACAGGTCGTGATGCCAGGAAGACAGCCATGATTGCTGCGCCAATCCCCGGAGCAGCTCGTAGCCATCCGTAGGCAATATCTCCAACCTGCAGTTGATCCTCGGCGATCGCCGGCAAGAGAGCAACTGCACCACCGAATAACACCGCAAACAGATCTAAAGAAATTGCTGCCAACAAGATAGGCGTGCGTCGGATAAATCGCAATCCTTCAAGTGCAGTGTGCAGCGACACTTTCTCGGCTTTGTCTTTAATTGCACGAGCAGTTGGTGACCGAAGAAATTTAATGGAAAGCAAAAAGGTGACACCGATAGCAATCAGAATTGCCGACACAAAATAGGCCACACTCGGATCTACTGCATACAAGAAGCCCGCAGTTGCCGGACCAATAATTGCAGCCGTCGTCCATGTCGCTGAGTACATAGCAATCGTTCGAGGCAGAGCACCTTCTGGAGCCACCATCGGAGGGATTGAACGAATCGCTGGCGCGGCAAATGCACGAGCACAACCGAACACAAAGGCAATGACGAAGAGCGGCCACACCGCAGTCGGATTTGATAGCGCATAAAACGCCAATGCGATCGAACACAGGAGTTCAAAAGCAACAGCGATTCCACCAACGATTTTGCGATTAAAGCGATCGGCGACAGAACCTGTCACCAATACCAACAATGCGGCCGGGAGAAATTCTGCAAGACCAAGTAAACCGATATCGAGTTCTCGACCCGTGATGTCATAAATCTGCTTGCCAAGCACTGTTGCCTGCAACATCACGCCAGAAGATATGAAAACGCTCGAACCCAACAGGTTGCGAACCGGTCCCACTCTCAGCAAATCACGAGTGCTTTCGGCAGGATTTAATTGTTTCGGAACAGACACAGACCGTTCACCTTAGCGAAACCTGCTATCAATTGATTTATGAGTTCACTTGCAGATGACACCCGCTGGCTTGATGCCACCGCTCAAGCCGAATTAGTTGCCTCGGGCAAAGTCTCTCCAGTTGAGATGGTCAATGCCGCCATTGAGCGTGTTGAGCGATACGACGGAGCCTTGAATGCACTCACATACCGGTGGTTTGAGGCAGCTCGCCAACTCGCTTCAAGTAGCGATCTCCCCGAAGGCCCGTTTCGGGGCGTGCCGTATTTGTTGAAAGACCTCTACGCCGCTGAAGCTGGCAAGCCACTCAGCAACGGCAGCAAGGCATACAAAGCAGCCGACTATGTTTCGACCGAAGACTCCACGCTGGTCGCTCGATACAAAGCATCAGGTTTGATATCAATCGGTCGTAGCAACAGTCCTGAATTTGGAAGTGTTCCCGTCACCGAACCAGAAGCCTGGGGGCCGACTCGTAATCCTTGGGATCTCTCGCGTACACCCGGAGGTTCAAGCGGTGGTTCTGCTTCGGCAGTTGCAGCCGGCATTGTGCCAATCGCGCATGCAAGCGACGGCGGAGGTTCAATTCGTATTCCGGCGGCGTGTTGCGGTCTTGTTGGTCTCAAAGTTTCGCAAGGACGAATCTCTATGGGACCATCCCGCGATGAAAGCAATCTTGGTGTTGAACATTGCGTCAGTCGCAGCGTGCGCGACTCCGCTCGATTGCTCGATGCAACTCACGGGCCCGGAATCGGCGACGTCATCATTGCCCCAACTCCTCGTCGTCCTTTCATTGACGAAGTGGGCGCCGACCCTGGTCGACTGCGCATTGGATTTCTTGACTTCAATCCGCGCGGTGGCGATGTACACGCCGATTGTGTAGATGGTGTTCATAAGACAGCGAAACTCCTCGAATCTCTTGGACACCATGTTGAACCAGGTTTCCCAGACATCTTCTCTGACAATGAAATCGGCCGTGCCTTCAGCATGTTGTGGAGCACCAACATGGGAACGGCAATCCGCCGCTTCAGTCAAGCACTCGGTCGCGAAATGACACCCAATGACATTGAAGCAATGAACTGGGCACAAGCCGAGTTCGCTAAAGGCGTGAATGGTGTTGACTTCTCACTAGCTCAAGCAAGTTCGATCCAATTCCGCCGGGCAATTCAGTCGTGGTGGACAAAGGGTTGGGATTTGTTATTGACTCCAACTCTTTCTGCTCCCCCACTGCCAGTCGGTTCAATGCCGAACAATCCCGAACGCCCGATGACGCCTTTAATGACAGCCGGTTCGTGGGTTGCGTTTACTTCGCAATTCAATATCAGTGGTCAGCCAGCAATCAGTTTGCCGTTACATCGCACTGCCGAAGGTTTACCCGTTGGCATGCAACTCGCTGC
>JBEDJE010000254.1:0-4664 GCA_041172985.1 Actinomycetota bacterium | reverse complement strand
GGCTTCCTCAAGAGTTTTGGAGGACTCTGAACCAAGTTGAATCAAACCGCCCCAGGTAATTCCCTTTTCAACTGAGAGACCGAGGAAAGACAATCCACCTTCGGCGACTACTGCGACCGCCATACCAAGCAAGGCCAACGATGACATGGGGATGGCGACGTTGGGAAGGATTTCTTTGATGATGATGCGGCGATTGGTTGCGCCGATCTGACGTGCGGCCAGAACGAATTCTCGATCGGCGAACTGCAAAGTGGCGGCTCGTGCCAGTCGGCCCACCGGGGCGATACTCAAGAGACCAAGAACGAGGGAGATCGTGAGCAGGCTTCGCTCAATGAGCGATGTGAGCAAGATTGCCAAGACGAGAGATGGGAACGAGAGCAAGACGATAAAAACAAATGAACTGACGCGATCAATCCAGCCTTTGAAGTAGCCCGAGATCACGCCAACCGTGCCACCGACTGCGAAACCAACAGCGAGAGAAATTCGCGCTCCGTGCAGAGTGCGGGCAAAGACATCGCGGGCGTCTTTGTCGGTACCGAACCAATGTTTCCATGATGGGGAATATGGTGGGCGACCGTTGGCGGTATCGAGAAAATTCTGAGTCGGGCTCTTCAGCGGCAAGAGCGGCGTGAACAGGGCAATAAACGCCATGAGCCCAAGCCATGCGACGCAGAGCCAAAAACCAACGCCGAGTTTCTTTTTGACGATCGTCTCGTCGGAGTTCGTCGGGGTAGCGGGATTGGGGTTGGTACTCATCGACGGACTCTCGGATCGATCAGGGTATAAGCGAAATCAACGAGCAAGTTGATGATGACGAAAGACGATGCGACGATCATCACAATTGCCAAGACGACTGGGAAGTCATTGCGAAGCACTGATTCAACAAGAGTTGAACCGATGCCTGGGATACGGAAGACGGTTTCGGAAACAATTGATCCACCGATCAAAGCTCCGGTGTTCAAACCGACCACGGTAATGAACGAGAACAATGAAGGGCGCAGAGCATGAACAAAAAGGATGCGCCACTTCGATAAGCCCTTGGTACGAGCTAAAAGAATGAAGTCTTGTTGCAAAGTCGTGATGAGATCGGTGCGGAGAAGTCGTTGGTACACGGCGGCGACCGGTAAACCAATCGTGAGCGCTGGCAGCACCATTTGAAAAAGCCGGCTCCTCAACGGATCGTCGGCCGTATATGTCAAGGGCATCCAGCCAAGTTTGATACTGAATACGAATTTCAAAATGACGGCGATAGCGAAGTTGGGCATTGCTACCAAGAAAAATGCATTAACTGTCGAAATGCGGTCACTCACTTTTCCGGCGCGAGAAGCCGTGATGAGTGCCCACGGAATTGAGACAAGGATGGCGAATAATTGGGCCAACACAACCAAAGAGATTGTTCTGGGGAGTCGTTCGCTGATGACACCCGACACTGGTGGTTGCCCAGTGGAACTAAACGTGACACCGAAGTCGCCTTGCACAAAATCACTGACCCACAGCCCATAACGAACCGGTAGAGATCGATCAAGATTGAACTCGCGTTTAGCAGCGTTGATCATTTCGACGCTTTCGGGGTTATTGACGTCCCCGGCAACCGGACCAAGAATATTGAACAAAGGGTCGCCCAAGACATTCAACGCCCCAAAGGTGAGCATGCTCACAGCTAAGAGGAGAAGAATGGCTAAGGCGACCCTTTGAACGTAATAACGCATATATCTAAAAGTAGTCCTTAATAGGTCGAATCAGAGAATTAGCTTCTGAGCCAAGTTGATGTGAAGTACATACGGCCGTTGGTTCGGCACACCAATGAATCTCCATCGGGACCAACTCGATCGCAACTGCCCTGAACTTTTTCTGATTGAACGACGGCCCACGAAGAATACGTCATGAAGATGTAGGCATACGAGTCATGCAAGTTCTGGACCAACTGCTGCAAAGATGCGGTACGTGCTTCAGGAGTCGCTGGGTTAGCGATCTCTTTGATCAGTGCGTCGCGTTCTTCGTCGCAATAGCGCGGCCAGTTGAGCGAAATACCACCAATGTTGCGGCATTCGAGCCATACACGGTCGTCGCCGGGGTTTTCGGCACCGAATTGACGCCAGCCCACCACGTTGTAGATACCAAGGGCAGCTTCTTGAATGTGGTCAGCCTGTGACTTCTCGTCAAAGGTGACGTTGAACGACTCGCTCCAACCTTCGTTATAGAAGTCGGCAATTCGAGTCGCTAACACTGACGGGCCAGACCACTGGTATTCCATGTTGACTTTGCCATCGGTGCAGAGTGCAGAGCCGTCTTCGGCAGTTGGGTTTTCTCCACAGTATTCAGCAACGAGAACTGCGGCAGCCGCGGGGTCATTGCCATCTTGCTTGACGTCGGGGTTGTAGAACGGGCTCTCTGGCACAAACATCTGATCGGCCATACTGCCTTCACCTGCGTTGAACAAGTCGTAGTAGCCCTGGCGATCGGTTGCCAATGCAAGTGCCTGACGAACACGGATGTCGTCAAACGGGGCCTTGGCGGTGTTGATCATCAAGAAGTACTCTTCGCCGTCTTCGTCAATATCGAGTGTGAGAGTCGGATCGTCACGGTACGTCGGGAACTGGTCGGTGTCGGTGGTGTGAATGACGTCCAAGTCGCCGTTCTGTAACAGTTCAGTACGAGTGCTCGGGTCGGGCACTGGGTAGAACTCAACAGCGTCAAGGTAGACCGGACCGATGATATCGGTACCCCACCAAGCGTCATTGCGGACGAACTTGGTCATCGAGTCTTCGGTACGACTGTCAAACTTGAAAGGTCCAGTACCAACGGGCGCTTGGGCCAGAGTCGCGTCAGCGGCAACTGCATCAAGCCAACTTGGTGAAGCGATGTAGCCCAATTGAGCGGTCAAAGCTGATGGGAAGAACTGACTCGCCTCAAGCGGGTGGAACTCCATTGTTAGATCATCAATCTTCACAACGGCGCCGGTCTCGGGGTAGTACGGGCGTACTGCCAGTCCGACGAGCGGGTCGTTACGAGTGATTTCGAACTGCTTCATGACTGCGTCGGTGGTCAAAGGTTCTCCATCGTGGAAGACCACGCCAGCGCGTAATGTCATCGTCCACACCATGAAGTCAGCCGAAGGTTCAATTGACTCGGCCAAGTACGGAACGACTTTGTCATCGGCAGTGAAGGTGAACAAAGGATCGAAGACCGCTGCGGCCATCGTGAGACCAGAGACAGCTAGGGCTGAAGCAGTCGGGTCAAGACCGTCAACGTCGGCTTCAAGACCAACGCGTAAGGTTCCGCCGGCTACAGGTGCTTCGTCGACCGGCGCATCTGATNNTGATGTTGCCGGTGCTTCGCTTTCGGTTGGAGCACTGGTTTCGTCGCTTGATGAATCTCCACCGCAAGCTGCGGCAAAGGACAGCAAGCTGACCAAAGTAACCCCGAGAATTCGGCGGGTGCGCCGACTGGACTGACCATATATATTCAAGTTTCCCCCTTGTTTATGGTGCCTTGTGGCAAATCGGCAAACCCGTACAGCGGTCTCCGATGTGACGATAGTAACGCACTTAGGCCATTTGTACGAATTATCTTTTTTATTTTGTTGCGGGACAATCGTTTCTTCGGTCCGTGGAACGATCACAATGAAGTCATGGGTGAAGCGGCGAATTTAAGGCTAAATGGCATCGAGGTGCCCCTCGATCGTCGATTGAGCGCCGACCATCCTCATTTTGCGGCGATTATGTCGCTGCATCGCGACGCAATTGGTCGTAAGCGCCCGTCATATCGCGACCCGGTCAGCGGGTATTCGGTCTTTACCGCGAAGTTTTTGGCGGATCGGGCCTACTGCTGTGCGAGTGGTTGCCGACATTGCCCCTTCGAGCAATTACGGTAGGCATGTTCATCCAAGGTGGTTCGGTGAACTGAGAGAAGAGCGTTGGAGAAGTTATGGCCGACAAATTGATGCGTAAATTTCTTGTAGCCGCTGGCAAGCCGCTGTCGTTGAAGTCAATGCCCACCGATGACACCTTGGGTTGGGATAAAGATTCGGCTAAAGGTGAATTGGCCAAAACGATCGCCCTCATGGCTTTTGAGCAACACCGTCTCATGGCCGAAGCCAAACAGAGTTTGCTCATTGTTTTGCAGGGCCGTGACGCATCAGGAAAAGATGGACTCGTTCGCCATGTGATGACAGGTATGAATCCAGCGGGCGTGCAGGTCACCAGTTTTAAAGTGCCGGCGGGAACTGAGCGGATGCACGACTACTTGTGGCGTTGTCATGCTGCATGTCCTGCTAAAGGCGAGGTCGGTGTTTGGAATCGCAGCCATTATGAAGACATCTTGGTTCCGAGAGTGAAGAACTTGGTTGACGAAGACACTTGGTCGCGTCGATACCGCCATGTTCGCGACTTCGAGCACATGTTGGTTGACGAGGGTACACGGGTCATCAAGTTTTATTTACATGTGTCCCACGACGTCCAGCGGCAACGTTTACAAAAGAGAATTGACAATCCTGAAAGCAGTTGGAAGCACGACCCCAGCGACTTATCTGACCGCAAGATTTGGCCTTTGTACGAAAACGCTTACGAGGATGTACTTCGTGAAACGTCGCGTCCGTACGCTCCTTGGTACGTCGTGCCGGCCGACAACAAGTGGTTCACGCGGCTGGTGGTGGTGGCGCGGAT
>JBEDJE010000253.1:0-2864 GCA_041172985.1 Actinomycetota bacterium | reverse complement strand
TCATTGTTCTCATTCATTACCGTGGTCGGACTCAACACCGGAGCGTTGATCGGTGGATCAATTGTTTCCGAAACCGTCTTCCGAATCCCCGGCATCGGTTCAACTCTTGTTGAATCAGTGCTTCGAAATGACTTCCCTGTCGTCTTGGCAATTGTGATGATCGTCGCATCGTCTTTCGTCATCATCAACTTGCTCGTTGATTTCGCTTACACCCTGATTGATCCGAGAGTCCGTCGATGAGCACACAGCCAATTTCCTCAGCTGAAATTAACTCAGATGGGACGATCGTTAAAAAGAAACTCGGCATTGGCTTTTGGCTCTGCGTCACGTGGCTGGGGCTGATGGCGTTAATTGCCTTGTTCACACCGCTATTGCCGCTCAAGAGCCCCACCCAGAACTTTCTTGATCCGGCCAACGGCCGTCCACCCTATTCTCCATCGTGGAAACATTGGTTCGGTAGCGACAAAGATGCACGCGATGTCTTCGCTCGCACTCTGCATGGAGCACGGATTTCTCTCACTGTGGGTTTCGCGGCGATCACCGCCGGATTTTTAGTCGGTGGCACGGTTGGCGTGATCTCGGGCTACTACAAAGGGTGGATTGATCGCATCAGTTCATTCGTTTTTATCGTTTTGCTGTCGTTTCCATCTCTCGTGTTAGCAATCTTGCTCACATCGCTCATTGAGCGAAGTCTGCTCACGATCTCGCTAGTACTCGGGCTTTTAAGTATCGCTCCAGTGGGCCGTCTGGCGCGAGCCGCCACTTTGCAGTTCGCCGACCGCGAGTTTGTTCTGGCCGCACGTCAGATCGGCGCAACCAATCGACGCATCATCATCAAAGAAATTCTTCCCAACGTCGCTATCCCCATGTCATCGTTGGCCTTGCTTGGTATGGCAGTCGCAGTGGTCGCCGAAGGCGGATTGTCCTTCCTTGGTCTCTCGGTTGAAAAGGGAATTACGTGGGGCGGCTTGATTCAACTTGGATCAGAATCCTCCAAGACTCTCGAAGAAGCCCCGTGGATCGCCTTCTTCCCCATCTTGATGTTGTTCTTAACCGTGTTGTCCCTGAACTTTGCCGGCGACCGCGTGCGCAACTACTTCGATGTGAAGGAAACCACGCTATGAACCCGCCTGACGTCGTCCGATCCGAAGCAGAACCGCTTGTTGAAACAGTTGAAATCAAAACACATTTCAAAACTCCTCGCGGTATCGCCCGAGCTGTTGACGGAGTATCTATTCAGATTCGTCGCGGGCAATCACTTGGGGTCGTTGGAGAATCAGGATCAGGCAAGACCGTATTGTCTCGTTCAATCATGGGTCTTCTCCCCCGCAATGGAGTGATTCGCGAAGGTTCTGTGCGCTATCAAGGTCAAGAAATCGGCAATCGTTCTTCCAAAGAAATGCGCGCTATTTGGGGTCGCGAAATGGCCATGATCTTTCAAGATCCCATGACCTCATTGAACCCGGTGATGAAAGTGGGCAAACAAATCACCGAGTCGCTTCGCTTGCATCTTGGTATGTCGGCTTCTGAGGCGATGACAATCGCCGAAAAACTCTTTCGCGATGTCCGAATCCCTGAGCCGACTCGTCGTTTGAATCAATACCCTCACGAACTATCAGGCGGCATGCGTCAGCGCGTGATGATTGCTATTGCTTTGGCTTGTGGCCCCAACATGTTGTTCGCCGACGAGCCCACAACTGCTCTTGACGTGACCGTGCAAGCACAAATTCTTGAATTGATCAGCGAGCAAAAACGCGATCGCAATATGTCTCTATTGCTCGTGACCCACAACCTCGGTGTTGTTGCGGGATACACCGATGAAATCGCCGTGATGTACGGCGGCAAGATCGTCGAAAAGGCTCCGACCAAAACCTTGTTCGCCGACACCAAAATGCCGTACACCGAGGCACTGTTGCGCAGTATCCCGCGTCTTGATCAGCCTTCTCATTCACGATTGGCAACTATCCCCGGTCGTCCTCCAGACATCGTTCACCCACCCAAGGGTTGCCGATTCGCCCCCCGTTGCGCTTACGTGCGCGAACTTTGTCTTAATGAAGAACCAGAACTTCAGCAGGCATCAACACCAGATCACACGTACCGCTGTTTTTATCCAGTCGGATCACCCGAATACCTCGAGCGTAAAGTCGAACTCACTCGTAAGGGTGAATTTGTTTCAACAGGAGACATGAGCTGATGGCTGGCACAGGCAAAGCACATCTGCGCAACACCGATGACGTTCTCTTGCGCGTCGAAGATCTCGTTGTTGAATTCCCGGTGGGTCGTACCGGCCTCAAAGTAAACGCAGTCAGCGGAATTTCTTTTGACGTTCTCAAAGGCGAAACCCTCGGCATTGTCGGCGAGTCCGGTTGTGGCAAAAGCACCACTGGTCGAGCCATTATGCAGCTCCCGAGCCCGACATCGGGTTCAATTGTCTTCGACGGCACCAACCTCACTGCATTGTCGGGCGAAGCAATGCGCGAGGCTCGGACCAAAATCCAAATGATCTTCCAAGATCCGATCTCTTCTCTGAACCCGCGACGCAACGTGCGTGACATCGTGCTTGAACCACTTTCAATCTGGAATCGTGGAACCAAGGCTGAGCAACTCGCAACAGTTGACAAGATTCTTGAACACGTTGGTATTGATCCTGAACGCGCTGCCGAAAGTAAACCGCACCAATTCTCAGGTGGTCAGTGTCAGCGCATCTCCATCGCCCGATCATTGGTGTTGAATCCGCAAATGATCATTTGTGACGAACCAGTGTCAGCCCTCGACGTCAGTGTTCAAGCGCAAGTGGTCAACCTGTTGGAAGATCTCAAAAAAGAATTTGGTCTCACCCTCATTTTCATTGCTCACGACTTAGC
>JBEDJE010000252.1:0-2869 GCA_041172985.1 Actinomycetota bacterium | reverse complement strand
GTGCGAAACATCAGCCAAGAACCCGTTGCCACGAAGCTTGCTATTCAGCTACCGATTGATGCCGAGCGGGGAGAGGCGGCCCTGAAAGCTGCTGAAACGATTCGAGAACTGGCAGGCTCCGAGCACCTCACCGAGGTACTTCTGGTTGACGACATCACCACGGCCACGCCGATCGCCGGGGTTGATCAAATTGAGCTGAATATCCGAACTTCGCGACCCCTGACCGCAACTGAGCGCGAGAACTTGGTGCGTCGTACCGAAGAACGACTTTCCGCGCAGGACTCTTAACGAACGCTTCGCGACGGAGTAGTGTCCTTATTGTCCGATTCTTGGACAATAGATATTGGGGGCAATATGACGAAGTATGAACCAACGTTCGCGTCGCTATCGCAGCACGAAGTTCCGGAATGGTTTCAAGATGCCAAGTTCGGCATTTTTTCGCACTGGACTGTGGGTTCGGTCCCAGCATTTGCGCCACTAGGTAAAGACCCGTTCACTCTTGCTCGAGAAGAAGGCGAAGAGATGGCATTCAGCCACACGCCGTATGCCGAGTGGTATCAGAACTCAATCAATCTTCCGGGTTCGCCCGCCGCACTTCATCATGAAAAAGTGTGGGGTAATTGCGACTATTCAACTTTCGTCAATATCTTTCTCGAAGCCGCCAAAGGTTGGGACGCCAAGCGTTGGGAACAATTGCTCGCAGCATCAGGAGCCAAGTATTGCGTCATGGTGACCAAGCACCACGACGGTGTCTTGATGTGGCCATCTGAAACACCTAACCCAACTCATGGCGAAAAATGGTCGTCACAACGCGATCTTGTTCAAGAGTGCGCCGATGCGGCTCGCAATGCAGGTTTGCGTTTCGGTGTGTATTACTCCGGTGGCATCGACTGGACCTTCCAGGGACTCGGCATTAAGAGTTGGGCCACGTTGTACGGCGCAATTCCCCAAGATGATACGTATCACGCGTATGCCGAGGCGCACTGGCATGAACTGATTCGTAAGTACAACCCTGATGTTTTGTGGAACGACATTGGTTATCCGCGATTCGGTGAGGGTGCTGCACAACTCATGGCAGATTTCTATAACGGAAATCCTGAAGGGGTCGTGAACGATCGCTTTGACTTCATTGGTGTTATGCAAGGAACAAGTCATGCCGACTTTGGAACTCCTGAATACACAACTGAAGCTGCCGGACCGAAGAAGATGTACGAAGTCACTCGCGGAATCGGAACAAGTTTTGGTTACACACAAGATGAAGACGACACGACGTACTTGTCAATCCCCGCACTCATCACTATGTTCGTCAACATTGTGGCCGATGGTGGAAACCTGTTGCTCAACTATGGGGCAATGCCAGGCGGTGAAATTCCGTGGGCTCAACAATTGCGTTTGCTGGCGATGGGTCAGTGGCTATCAGTCAATGGTGATGCGATCTACGGCAGTCGACCCCACGAGATCTCAACGTTGTCAACCGACGAAGGACTCGTGGTGCGTTTGACCAAGGGTGCAGATGGCGCGACTTACGCCATGGTTATTGGTCGTCCGTCAACAGCGAATATCACAATTGACGGATTGCCAAAGGGTGATGTGAAGTTGCTCGGCCATCACGCGCAACTGAAGCGCGATGGCAACACAGTGACTTTGCCCAATCGGCCGGATGACACTCCGGTCTACACCCTGCGCATTAGTTGACGAATTAACGAGCAGATTTAACATCAAGCCAGTCACCCGTTCGCAATTCGATGAATTGCGTTTGAGAACCGACTAATTGATTATGGGTCTGGGCATGACCACCCGCCACGTAGTACAGGGCCTTTTGCCAAAGCCTCATATCGCGTCGTGGTTGAGTAGCGGTCGCAACCAATGCTCGAGCGTTTGCGACTTTGGCTGCTTGCGCTGATTTCTTTGGTCCAGCAGTTACAGGCAGCACAACAGCGACCACTGATTGAGTTGGCAAGACTGCAACATCGACATTGCCCAACAGTTGAGCGGTTTCCTTTGTGGGCTGATGCGGCTCAATCCAAACGCGACCGGCCGAATTGTTCTCTGCATCAATTGCTTCAAAAAGATATCCAACGGCGATGAGCCCAAGCGGCAAACCAGTTTGAGTGACTGTGATGCGTATTTCACCGCCCTCGCTACAAGCGACAGTGAACGTGTCGCCGATTTGATGAGCGTGAGTTGAAGTGCAGCCCACAGCGCGTGCTGCCTTAGCCGCCTTGAGATTGCCGTGAACCGGAACGTCACTTATTAACTTGAGAGTCTCGGCGCGTAAGTGATCATTGACCGAAGTACACAAAACAATCGCGCCGATTGAACCACTCTCTAACTGCAGATCGCGAAGCGAAGTAAAACCTGCGGGGTGTTGTCGATCAAAAGCGCCACGAATTGGCTCGGGGGTCAGCCACGGATCGATCAGGATGGAAGTCCCCGCGTATGAGATTTGCCAACTTTGATAATCGTCGAGTCTGCGTAGCAACATCATGACAATATTCTCAGATCTTTGCGTCAGAAATAGCGATGTCAACTTGGTGTGCGATATCTACCGAAGACGTTCCGATGAGAACTTCATAGAGACCAGGGTCGACTTGCCAATTTCCCTGTTGATCAAGCTCCATGGTTGCAGATTCGCCAGTGACTTGTGGTCGAAGAACAGAACGATACATGTCTCCCGGATTCCAGAAAGCAAAATCGCGTGGAGAAAGTTCAATGGTGACGACAGTACTTTCGCCAGGCTTCAAACTCACCTTGGCAAAACTCTTGAGTTCTTTCTTGGGACGTTGGACCGAAGACTTCCGTGGGGCCACATAAACCTGAATGACTTCAGTTCCATGACGATTGCCGGTATTCGTAATCGGTATACGAA
>JBEDJE010000251.1:0-2874 GCA_041172985.1 Actinomycetota bacterium | reverse complement strand
CACTTGGCGAGCACGAATTTGAACGCTTACTCTCGATCTCACGCATGAATGGACAATCGCTATGAGCAACCTTGAAACAGACACCTATGTCATTGGACCTACCAACCAGGACATGCTGCTTCCTGAACCCGAAATATCGCCGATTTACTACACCCTGATTTCTGTCGACGACCACCTGGTTGAACCACCTGACATGTTCGACGGTCGTTTACCGAAAGCACTTCAGTCACAAGCTCCGCGACTCATTGTCAATGAACGAGGTCATCAAGTCTGGACTTTTGATGATCAGATCTTCAGTCAGGTCGGAATGAATGCTGTTGTTGGGCGCAAGCCCGAACTTCGCTCGCTCGAACCAGCTCGCTTCGAAGATATGCGCCGAGGTTGTTGGGACATTGATGAACGCATCAAAGATATGGACCTCATCGGTTGCTGGGCGTCGCTCAACTTCCCATCACAAGTAGCTGGCTTTGCCGGTCGCATTTTTAGCGCGTGCAAAGACCCCGAGGTTGGTCATGCAACAATGCGCGCATGGAACGATTGGCTGTACGAAGAGTGGTGGCAGAAGTATCCAGACCGCATCATTCCGTGTGGCATCACGTGGCTTGCCCCTGGACCCGATGGCACCGCCAAACTTGGGGCCGATGAAATTCGCCGCAATGCCGAGCGTGGCTTTGTTTCGGTCACACTGCCAGAACGCCCGCACAATGTTGGCTTTCCTAGTCTCTACAGCGGTTGGTGGGATCCGATCATTGAGGCCTGTGTTGAAACCGACACGGTGATTTCATTACACGTTGGCTCGTCTGGAATGTACGCAATGCCCGAAGGCGCACCAGCACTTCAACTTGGCGCGACGTTGTTTGGACAACTCTCACTTACTGCGTGTGCCGAATGGTTGTGGAGCGGATACGCATACAAATATCCCGACCTAAAAATTGCGATGAGCGAAGGCGGAATCGGTTGGGTTCCGATGTTGCTTGATCGTTTAGAAAATGTCGTGGATCGAAGCGGTTATGGTGCCGGTTGGGATATTCGACCAGCCGATGTCTTGCGGCGTAATTTTTGGTTCTGCACCATCGACGATCCGTCCACCATTGATCTTCATGACGTCATCGGTGACGATCACATCATGGTCGAGATTGATTATCCGCACGGAGACAGCACCTGGCCTCACAGCCAATCAATTTTGCGAGATGCATGGGGCCACTTATCTCCCCAACTCCTTCGCAAGTTCTGCTGCGAAAACGCCGCCGCTTTGTACCGTCATCCACTTCCTGAGCGAATCGTTCCGTGACAACAGTTGCTTCATTAATTCGAGGCAGGAAAGGCGACCAGCATGCTGGCTACATCTTTGAAGGCCGCACCTATAGCTGGGATGAAGTTGTTTCTGAGTCAGCAGTTCGCGCGTCAATACTGAACGAATTGCTCGTTGCCGATCGTCCGCCTCACATCGGCATCCTTCTCGAAAACACACCCGATTATCTCTTTTGGATTGGTGGTGCTGCGCTGATCGGTGCATGTATTGTTGGCATTAATCCAACTCGACGTGGAGCAGAACTAGAACGCGATATTCAACACACCGATTGCCAAATCATTGTGAGTGACCAAAATGGCATGTCACTACTCCACGATGTACAGACCGGCGTTAACCCCGCCAACATGATTGACGTCGAATCATCTGCCCATCGCGAGCTTCTCAGGCGTCATATCGGTGCAGACCTTCCTTCGGTTGACCCCGATGCTGAAAGCATTCTCTTTTTGCTCTTCACATCTGGTTCAACAAGTGCACCCAAAGCAGTTGTGTGCACCAACCAGCGCATGGCAACCGCGAGTGTTCGCGCCGGAGAGATTTACGGTGTCACTGCTGAAGAAGTTTGCTATTGCCCGATGCCACTTTTCCATGGCAACGCCCTGATGGCCTGCTGGGGGCCTGCCCTTGCTGTTGGCGCAACCATTGTTCTTCGGCGCAAATTCTCCGCAAGCAATTTCATGCCTGATGTACAGCAACATGGCTGCACATACTTCACTTACGTCGGCCGCACAATTGCCTACATCCTTGGCCAGCCAGAATCTGCTGATGACAAGAACAACAAATTGCGATTAGGTTTCGGCACTGAAGCAAGCGCACTCGACCGCGAACGTTTTCTTGAACGCTTTGCCTGCGATCTTGTTGAGGGCTACGGCTCAAGCGAAAGTGTTGTCGCAATCATCCGCACCCCGGACACACCAGCAAATGCGCTTGGCAAAGAACGCGCTGATATGGCGGGCCAAGTATGCATCATTGATCCAGACACCAACATTGAGTGTCCACGAGTCCAATTTGATGAGTTTGGTGCGATCGCCAACCCCGAGTGCATCGGTGAAATTGTCAGCCTAAGTGGTGGCACTTCGTTTGAGGGCTATTACAACAATCGCGAAGCTTCCACAGAGCGTGTCCGCAATGGCTGGTATTGGACCGGAGATCTTGGCTACCGCGATGACAACGGCTTCTTCTACTTCGGTGGACGTAGCGCCGATTGGTTGCGAGTCGATAGCGAAAACTTTGCCGCGGCACCAGTCGAAAATATTGTTTCGCGTTTTCCCGGAGTCGTCATGGCTGCCGTGTATCCAGTGCCCGACCCAACAACAGGCGACATGGTCATGGTTGCAATCGAGATGAATGCTTCCGCTCGATTTTCACCTACGGATTTTGATGAGTTCTTGTTACAACAGCGTGATCTCGGTACGAAGTGGTCACCCCAACTCGTACGTGTCACTCAAGAGATGCCCTTAACCGCCAACAACAAAGTGCATAAGCCACCGCTTCGTGCGAGCAAATGGCTCACCTCAGATTCGCACTATTGGCGAACAGAGCGCAACCAACCCCTACAACTCATG
>JBEDJE010000250.1:0-2876 GCA_041172985.1 Actinomycetota bacterium | reverse complement strand
ACGATTTTTAAATTTAACGACAATGTTTCCCGGCAGACCATTCAGCACAATCTTTTGTGACTTTGCCGGGAGTTTGTCCCAAGGCTTGGTGAGGTCAATATTGTGGTCCGCAGCAACTGATTCAAGGATTCGAAGAAAGAATCCAGTCGTCGCACTCTTCCAAGGAGCAATTGCGCCTGCATTTAATGCAAGATCACCGTCGGGAATTACTAGCTCAGGGTCAACTTCGAAAGTTGTTCCTAACCCATCGCAAGTAACACACGCACCATAGGGCGAGTTGAAAGAGAAGTTCTTCGGTTCGGGCTTTTCAAAAGATTCACCGCACTTTGAACAGGCCAAGAACTGACTAAAAGTCAAGATGTCATCAGATTCAGTCACCAAGATCTGAGCAACACCTTCACCGAACTTGAGTGCTGTTTCCATACTGTCGGTGAGACGGCGACGATTGTCGCCCTTGGCTACAAGGCGGTCAATCACAATCTCAATGGTGTGTTGGTCGTAACGACCGAGTTTTTGATCTGTCTTTAAGAACTCCGTGATATCAACGATCTCGCCATCAATACGAGCTCGCACAAAGCCCTGTCCCGCAAAGTCATTCAACAAAGCTTCGTACTCACCTTTACGGCCTTTGACAACGGGTGCCAAAACCATAAAACGCGTTCCCTCATCAAGCGTCAACACTCGATCAACGATTTCTTCAGGAGTTTGCAACGCAAGTTTCGTTCCATCATTTGGACAGTGCTGGACTCCGATGCGCGCGTACAGCAAACGCAAATAGTCATAAACCTCGGTCATGGTCCCGACTGTTGACCGTGGGTTGCTACTCGCCGACTTCTGGTCAATTGAAATCGCTGGCGACAGACCTTCGATGAAGTCGACATCTGGTGGATCTTTTTGACCTAGGAATTGCCGAGCGTAGGCACTCAATGACTCGACATATCGACGCTGACCTTCGGCATAGATGGTGTCAAACGCTAGGGAAGACTTTCCTGAACCAGAAAGACCGGTGAAAACCACCATCTTGTCGCGAGGAATATCAATACTGATGTTCTTGAGATTGTGCTGGCGTGCACCACGCACGATGAGACGATCAGACATGAGCGAAGGTTAGTGAATGAAGGACGGCCACGACTTAACCTGCATCTTTTATTTGACGTCGAAGGTCGTTGATTTCGTCACGCAATCGGGCGGCGTACTCAAACTTTAAGTCGGCGGCCGCTTCATGCATTTCCTGTTCAAGCGTCAGTACTAGACGCGAAAGTTCTTGTTGTGGCAGAGTCTTCAACTCGCTCTTCACCTTGTCGCGTTCCTTCTGACGCCGTCGATCCTTACCAGGAACTGGCGCCGAATCATCCCCGCCAATATGCAGAAGCGCCAAAATATCGCTTACTGCTTTGCGGATTGTCTGAGGATTGATGCCGTGTTCAAGGTTGTACGCAACCTGCAACTTGCGACGACGATTCGTTTCGGAAATTGCTTTCTCCATCGAAGGTGTCACCCGATCGGCGTACATCACCACTTCACCGTCAACATTTCGTGCTGCTCGACCTATCATTTGAATCAATGAGGTTTCACTACGGAGGAACCCTTCCTTGTCGGCATCAAGAATGGCGACCAGGCTGACCTCCGGTAAGTCGAGACCTTCTCGCAATAGGTTGATTCCGACCAAAACGTCAAACTCACCTAGACGAAGAGCGCGAAGAATTTCAATTCGCTGGATGGTGTCAATATTGGAGTGCAAATACCGCACACGCATGCCCTGTTCGAGTAAATACTCCGTGAGATCTTCAGCCATCTTTTTCGTCAAGGTGGTGACGAGTACGCGATCGCCCATCGTCACTCGCTTATTGACCTGCTCCATTAGATCATCAATCTGCCCTTTCGTCGGCTTAATGATGACTTCAGGATCAACTAGTCCAGTCGGGCGAACGATCTGTTCAACAACTTGCTGAGAGATCTTGAGCTCGTACGGACTCGGCGTCGCCGACAAGAAGACGCATTGATTCACTCGCTCGATGACTTCTTCAAAGTGAAGTGGACGATTGTCGCGAGCGCTAGGTAGACGGAAACCGTGTTCGACAAGGATGTCCTTACGACTTCTATCGCCAGCGAATTGACCGTGTAACTGCGGAACCGCAACGTGGCTCTCATCAATGACTAAGAGAAAATCTTTCGGAAAATAGTCGAGCAGGGTAAACGGTGGCTCTCCGGCCTGACGGCCATCGATGTGGCGCGAGTAATTCTCGATGCCATTGCAATATCCGACTTCTTGCATCATTTCGAGGTCGTATTGTGTTCGCATACGGAGTCGCTGCGCTTCTAGCAATTTGCCTTCGACCTCGAAGAAAGCCAAACGTTCTTGTAACTCGCTTTCGATCCCTAAGACAGCACGCCGCATCCTTTCGTCACCAGCTACGTAGTGTGTCGCTGGGAAAACGACAGTCCGCGCCAATTCACGAAGGGTTTCACCCGTCAAAGGATCGATCATCGTCAGGCGTTCGACGGTGTCGCCAAACATTTCAACTCTCAATACCGACTCTTCATACGCCGGATGAATTTCAATAGTGTCACCACGAACTCTGAATTTCCCGCGACCAAGACTCATGTCGTTGCGGTCGTACTGCAGGTCAACCAGGCGACGCAAGATGCTGCGCATGTCATAGTCGACGTTGATATGTAGTTCTAAAAGCTGACCGCGGTATTCGTCAGGGTCACCCATACCGTAGATACACGACACCGATGCAACAACAATCGTGTCGCGTCGTGTCAGCAAAGCGGCAGTCGCCGAGTGCCGCAGACGATCAATATCATCATTAACTGACGAGTCTTTCTCAATAAACGTGTCGGAAGAAGCGATGTAAGCCTCGGGTTGGTAG
>JBEDJE010000249.1:0-4538 GCA_041172985.1 Actinomycetota bacterium | reverse complement strand
CAAATACGAATCGTGGTTGCCGCGGATGACATGTAACTTGTCGCCAAATTGCCCGTAGCAGTTTTCAAACGCGACAAATTCTTCATCAGAGCCAAAACAGGTGAGATCACCCTTGACGAATACGTGCTGCGGATTCAACGCAGTTATTTCAGCAACTGCGCTGCGATTCATCGTTTCGGGATAGGGCGGTTCACCTGGTTGCGCACGTTGAATAGGACCCTTCGGATCATTGTCGATTCTTCCGCATTCAAGTTCGCCAAAATGCACATCGTTGACAGTCGCGAAGGTACTGAGTAATTCACCACGCGGTCGAGCGAGGGTGGTGACTTCTAAACCATTGAATGTGTATGACGTTGATGGAGTTAACCCGTCGTACCGATATACCGACAGACCGTCGTGGATAACTACTAGATCATCAGCAACGGTGGTGACTTCCATGAGCGTGAGTTAGGGGCGGTCGCGCCGAGCGATGGTTGGTTTTGCCCACCAACGTCCGCTGAAGCGCCACGCATTTTGTCGGGCCGCAACAACATTTTCACCCACGACTGGACGTGGCCACAAAGCCTCGATCGCAGCCGCGATGAC
Organism: Actinomycetota bacterium; assembly: GCA_041172985.1. Lineage (GTDB taxonomy): Bacteria > Actinomycetota > Acidimicrobiia > Acidimicrobiales > Ilumatobacteraceae > Casp-actino8. The sequence continues at coordinate 3,953 of JBEDJE010000249.1, read as the reverse complement.
GACTGCTTCTTCGTCGGTAGGAGTGGGCGAAACTTGTTGGCTCATAACGGCATATTGCCATGCTTGCGGCGTGGCAAATCTTCGCGCTTGGTACGTAACATCCGGAAACCAGCAACAATCTTTTGACGAGTCTCGGCGGGGTCGATGACGTCATCGATGTAACCGCGCTCAGCTGCTGCGTATGGGTTGGCGTACTTCTCGGTGTACTCGGTGACAAGCTCGGCACGACGTGCTACCGGATCGGCGGCTTGCTGCAATTCGCGACGGTACACAATTTCAACAGCACCGTTTGGCCCCATCACTGCGAGTTCGGCAGTTGGCCATGCGTATGACAAGTCGGAGCCAATCGACTTCGAGTCCATCACCACGTACGCTCCGCCGTAAGCCTTGCGCGTAATGATTTGAATTCGCGGAACAGTTGCTTCGCAGTATGCGTACAACAACTTGGCGCCGTGACGAATAATGCCGCCGTACTCTTGATCGACACCAGGCAAGAAACCAGGCACGTCAACCATGGTCAGCAACGGAATGTTGAAGGCATCGCAGGTGCGCACAAAGCGAGCAGCCTTTTCGGCGCTTTCAATGTCAAGAACACCGGCAAGGAACAATGGCTGGTTGCCGACAACGCCGACAGAGTGACCATCAATACGAACGAATCCGCACACGATGCTCTTGGCCCAATGCGGGAAGTATTCAAAGAATTCACCGTCGTCAACGATCGACGCAATGACCTTCTTCATGTCGTATGGCTGGTTGGGCGAAGGAGGAAGAATGTCGCGCAAGTCGGGGCACAAACGATCGGGATCGTCGCCGGTGTCAATAGTCGGCGGCTCTTCCATGTTGTTCTGCGGCATGAATGACATCAAGAAACGCACGTCATCAAGACATGCTTTCTCGTCGGCTGAAACAAATGTGGCGACACCGCTCTTGCTGGCGTGACTCATTGCTCCACCGAGTTCTTCAAGCGTTACTTCTTCGCCAGTCACGGTCTTCACAACATCGGGACCAGTGATGAACATGTGGCTGCTCTCGCGCACCATGAAGATGAAGTCGGTCATGGCGGGCGAGTACACGGCTGATGAAGTCGGTCATGGCGGGCGAGTACACGGCTCCACCGGCACATGGTCCGAGAATGACCGAGATCTGCGGAATCACACCGCTCGACTGCACGTTGCGATAGAAAATGCCGCCGTAACTTGCGAGTGAAACGACACCCTCTTGAATACGGGCACCGGCACCATCGTTGAGCCCGATAACAGGGGCACCAACGCGCAATGCCATGTCCATCAACTTGTGAATCTTCTCGGCGAATACTTCACCGAGAGCTCCACCGAACACCGTGAAGTCTTGTGAGAAGACAAAAACTTTGCGACCTTCAATGGTGCCCCAGCCCGTGATGACACCGTCGGTGTAGGGGTGCTCGTCAAGACCAGCTGCATGGGCGCGGTGACGAGCCAACATGTCGAGTTCTTGGAATGAGCCTGGATCGAGCAAATAGTCCAGCCGCTCGCGGGCCAGCATCTTGCCTTTTTCGTGTTGACGCTCTACTGAACGTGGTGACCCCGCATGGAGCGCTTGTTCTTTGCGCTGAAGGAGGTCGGCGAGTTTGTCTTGCATGGGGTTGGCACTAGTCACCCCGTGAACGATACTCGCAAAGGGCTCAAGGAACCGAGGTGACGACCGTGGCTGTGACCGGTTGAATTCCGGCTGCGGGGGTGGTTGCGCCAGGAACCGTGGCTCCGCCAAGGGGGACGACCACCGTTGCCGGCGAGCCATCAACCGAGAGTGCGACCGAGGTAGTCGTGATATCAGTCCCGGTAGTGCCCGATTCATTCGAATTGGCCATAACCGACACGGTGTACGTCACTGATGGCAATGGTCCCTCGGGTCCGTTGCCCGTGACGACAATGGTCCACAACCCAGGGGCTCCGAATGGAACACCTTCGCTCATCGGGAGTCTGGCCGCTCCAACGCCATCGAGTGGGACATTGAGGGTCACGCTGGCGGTGTTGTTGGTGGGTGGGTTGAACTGCACGGTCAAATCGGTCAGTCCAGTCGATGGCGAATAGACGTCAATGCGCACGGCGTTGAGTCCGACCGTGGCTGGCGTGACCTTCAGTTGCACATCAAACTCACCACCAGAACGGTCGCCAATAAAAGCGTAGTTAGTGCGATCAGAACCCGGAGGAGTCACATTGGGTGGCAAGGTTGCGACCGACCATGATGTGAAGACCAAAACCAAAATGCCAATACCAATTTCGGAGAGGACTGCTTTACGCAATTGCTGAGCAGTGCGACCACTCAGTTCACGCTTTTTGGCCAGTTGATGATTAATGAACTGTCGTGCTGCTCCACCGACATAGACCATGCCAGCGACACCAATGACCTTGATGACGATCAAGCGACCGTGGCGACTTGTCAGAATTGAGCCACCATCCATTTGGTACAACTGCACAATTCCGGCAATCACAGTGACGCCGATGTAGATATTGGCCTGTCGCGAGAAAGTGCGAATGGCGTGCATTAAATCTTCTTCACCCGGACCAATAAGTACCGATTGCGCTAAGAAAATCAGGCCACCTATCCACATGCCAGCAGCCAAAACGTGGACGACTCCGGCAATGGTTCCGAGGGTCGAGAAGTCGTCTATCGCACGAGTGAGCCCGAACGTGGCCATGGCCGCAGTGGGTAAGGCGAGTGAAACGATTTGTGACTGAGGGTCAAAGATGCGATCGGGTCGCAGTGCCACGATTGCGCAGGCTCCGATTAAGACAACGCGAAGAAACGCCGAAATGCCACTGGCGCTTTGGAAAAGTTCGCCCCATCCAAAAGGAAGAATCGTGCTGGTGATCGAATTCCCTGAGAGCAATGATGCTCGCAACATCGCGACGACGTAGTTGCTGATTAACGCGACGGTCCACGCAATTCGCAAGAACTTGTAGGTCGCATCGTCGTTGATACCTTCGGGCCACGTCCAACGAATGAAGGCAATACCGCCGAACAAAGCCGCAAGTGAGAGATAGGCCAAAATTCGGAAAAGACTGAGGGGTCCGCTGACCGGTGGGGGATCCACTGCCAAGTTGCCACCATCGGTGACGTCTCCACCCAGATCACCCGGATCGGCGGTCGCGGGGTCGAGAAATTCAAAGTAAAAACCGCCGGTTGCCACCTTGCCATCGGCCTGGGGCACCGAATATGTGACATTGCAGGTGCCAATCGGGAGGGCTGCGGTCAGTGTGGCGATGAGTGAAATACCGTCGGCACCCACCGTGACGCTGCCTATAGGTGCGGGTCGACCTTCACATACTGCCTGCATAACGGCGTTATTTGGGACGGCTGCGCTAAAAACGGCCACGATCTGGATGGGCGAGGTCGCCACTTTTTCGCTGTCGGCTGGGCTTGACGAAACCAGTGTGGTTTCGGCCTGAGCTGGCTGGGCTCCGAGCAACAGACCAGCGCTGAGAGCGACAAAGAGACCCAACACAGCAGCTCGTAACGATCGACGAGCGCGCATTCTGGGTGGGGTGGCGGTGGGCAAAGACATGATCACCCATAACGGTAGTTCTCCGCGACCCACTGAATATGGGCACTCACCGAAACCGCACGGGTATTGCGAACTTCGGAAGTCAAAGCATCGTACGCAACACCTCACCACTACAGTCTCAAGCGATGGCTGTTCAATCTCTCTACCGCCGATATCGGCCGCAACGTTTCTCTGAACTCAAGGGTCAAGAGCATGTTGTGCGCGCGCTCAAGAACGCGGTCGCTAACTCGCGTGAAGGTCATGCCTATTTATTCTCTGGTCCTCGGGGTACTGGCAAAACAACAACGGCCCGAATTCTGGCCAAGGTTCTTAACTGCGAAAATTCAAAAGACGGTGAACCATGTTGTGAATGTGGTTCGTGTTTAGCGGTGCAAGAGGGCAACAGTTTTGATGTCATCGAACTTGACGC
>JBEDJE010000248.1:0-2876 GCA_041172985.1 Actinomycetota bacterium | reverse complement strand
GTGGCTCGGTTCAAAGAACGACTTTCGTTTAGTCGCCCCACCGTCACCCATCCTTGGGTCACGGCGACCTATGTATTGACGGCAATTGGCGCCTTGGTCGTCGGCCTTGTCCAGTTCCGCCACGGAATTGTGCACCTCCTTGACACGGTGACCTATTGGAGCGGCACCGAGGCCACCAGCAACGGGCACCCATTCACAACCAATCTTGCGCCGTCATTTTCTAATTTCTCGGCGATCGAATTTCTGGATCGTTCTGGTCGACTGCCGTTCGTTGACTTCCCAGTTGGCTATCCCCTCGTTGCCGGAACTCTCGGAATCATGATCGGTACACGTCATGCAATGGAACTGTTGTGCATTATCGCCGTCATTGCAATCGCGATCGCATTCGTTGCCGGTGCACGCAAATCAAAAAGCTCGAAACTCCTCCCCCTGATTCTTGGTATCACCGGAATACTCATCGTGATGTCGCCAGCGATGCGTCTCGCGACTCAAGGCGCCTTGTCTGAACCCTTGTTCTGCGCAGTCACGCTCTGGTTAGTCATTGCCCTGGCAAAATTTCGCGACGGTGCAAGTTGGACCCCCGTCGCCGTCTTAACAATTGCTGCTGGTCTCCTCCGCTTTATCGGGGCACCTCTCGCAATTCTCGCCGGATGGGAGCGCTACCAAAAGACTGGACGCAAACTTTCATCATTGGTATGGACGATCGCAATGATGATCCCATCTGCCGTCAATATTTTGTGGGCGTCGTCGGCCGGCGGTGGACATAACGCCGGATGGCGTGGACTCGGACGACTTGATATCGAAGTTTTTGTTCGCTCAATCGGCGGATGGTTCGATGCCAAACAAGGCGACCTACGTCGGACATACTTCACCAACGAAGGCCCCTCGTGGTGGTCATGGATTGTTGCGCTTGTGTGGCTCGCAGTCGTCATCGTTGCGCTGATCGGGATCATCCGTCGGCGACACTTATTCACAGCAACTGCCGAAATCGCACTTGTCGCATCGGCCATCATTTCTGCCGGATTAGTTGCCGGCATGATGGGCTTTGATGCTTTGGTCATTGCCGACAATCGTTTGATGCTGCCCACAGGAGTCCTCACTCTCGCGGCGATCGCATGGTCGGTGCATGACATCGTCATCAAGCAACAAGGCACGCGTCTCATTCAGGCCATTTCAAGCGCGTCGGTTGGTCTGGTTCTCTTTGCGCTGCTCGCGGTTCGACCTTGGAATGTTGCCGAAAGCTTTAGCGATAGCTCTGAACTCAAGCCGTATTCAATCGCTGCGCTTCAATCGGGCGCCAAGATCATCATCACCAACGATGCTGACGGGGTGCATTGGGACACGGGCTTGCCATCTGCGTACGCTCCTCTTCCCATCAAGGCTCTCACTGGACAGGCGCAAGATGTTGCAACTTTGTATGCAGAACTTCCATGTGCCTTACTTCAGCACGATGGCGTTGTAGTGCTCAGTAACGATTTCACTTTTTCGGGTGCAAACAACGAACTACTCACCCAAGAAGTTGAGGCCGGTCGATTAACAATCAAGGCAACCGACGCAGCGACTGTTTACTTCCCTACCGTCACCGCGTGTGATTAACCCGCCTGCGTGCGAAATCGCCGATACCAACGCTGCACAACAGGAATAACCAGCGCCAAAAACATCACGGTCACAATCGGATCAATCATGGTACGAAAACGAGATTGTTCACCAAGTTCGGCAATTGCTCCAACGATCACCGTGAACGCGACAGTGAATGAGCCCACCACATAAATCGTTGATGCCACACTCAATTGCTTTCGTCGCAATCGTTGCAGGATCTGCCACAGACCAATCCAACCAATGGTGAGATACATCGGGATCAGCATTAACCCGAAATCGGCATGCGCTTCGAGTTGCCCGTAAATCGGCGTGCCCCAACCCTTTGTCGAAAGCACTCCACCAAAATCGAGACGAGCCATTGAAAACACTCGATCTAAGCCAGTCATGACTTCGGATTTACTTTCCGATGGAATTGGTGAAACTGCGATCGTCGTTCTGAGCGACCACAGTCGGCCCTCAAGCCACGCTTCAGGATGTTCTTTGATGACCGCAATCGCATCTTTTCCGGCTTGATCATAAAGTGGCAAGAAGCATTCGAAGTTGAAGTTTGGACTCCACTGATCTGTGGTTCTCATCGGCTCTGCTAATGAGCGGTGCGAGCGAGTTGGGACACAATCTTCGAAAACGTTCTCGTACAACTCGTATTTACCAAACGGACCAATCATTGCAATTTCAGAGATCTGACCCTTTGCGTACATTTCATCAAGATCGTCTTTTGGGAGAACCGGAATGACAGCACGCTGCAAGTTCATACCAAACCAACTCGACATCGTGGTATGACCAAACATCACTTCGTTTTTGACCATCCAACTACCCATGAAAATCACGGGGATCGATAACACCAGCACCGAAGACTTCCAATTAATGCGACGCCGCATCAACCACAAGCCAAAGATCACGATCACTAACGCCCACGCCGGGTGATACAAACTGCGGGTCAGTGCTGTGACAGTGACCGCGCTGGCAAGAATCACCAACAAACGAAGCACATTTTCTTTTCGAGTTAAATCGGAGACAGCAATGAGTACTGCCAACAGCAAGGCCGCAGTCGCCAATTCGTACGTTGGTTCAAAGGCACCTTTCAAGACTTCGGGATGCAAAGTCGCAATCAATGCCACGATCACTGCAACTCGTCGCGACAAACCCAATCGCTGACCCAGCACAGCAGCGAGCCATGCGACCGCAAAACCAATGAGCGCCATCAACACTTGCAGAGTCACCCGATCAGAAAATGGTGACAACCAAGCCGTGGTTCCTAAAAACAAGTTCCATAACGG
>JBEDJE010000247.1:0-2877 GCA_041172985.1 Actinomycetota bacterium | reverse complement strand
CCATGTCGGCGTCATTAAGGCGAACGTCTCTGATGCACTTGCTGAATTGATTGATGAATTGCCGCGAATTCGTCGCATCAGTTTCAGACACCTCACCGCCGATCTTGTTGATCGCCTAGAAATCATCGTGCGGTTCTTGGCATTGCTTGAACTTTTCAAACAGGGATTTGTTGAGCTTGAGCAAGCTGAGCGATTTGGCGACATTGACATTGTGTGGGTTGGTGACGACGAGTCGGTCTCCGTTGGCTCGCTACCAATTGACGATTACGAAGGCTAAAGACAAGGTTTAACGATGAGTGACACAACTGAAACAACTGAATTAGAAACGACCGTGCAACAAGAATCGGCGCCCATTGACGCCGAACTCGTGCGTGCTCTTGAGGCCATCATCTTGGTGGCGAGCGATCCTGTTCCGCTCGAGTTACTTTCGCAAATTTTGCAGCAACCAGCTCCGGTTGTCGAAAGTTTGTGCGCAACTTTGGCATCTGCTTATGAAGAAGCCGGTCACGGGTTTCAACTCGTGCAAATTGCTGGTGGATATCGCTATCAATCCCACCCTGATGTAGCTGCGTATGTTGAACGCTTCATCCTTGATGGGCAACGCGCGCGTTTATCGGGCGCAGCTCTTGAAACGCTGGCCATCGTTGCGTATAAGCAACCTTTGTCGCGTGCACAGATTGCCTCAATCCGTGGAGTCGATCCTGATGGTGTTTTGCGTACGTTGCAAAGTCGTGGATACATCGATCAGATCGGACGCGACCCGGGTCCGGGCCAGGCAGTGCTCTGGGGGACAACTCCAGCGTTCTTAGAAAAGCTCGGTATTAACTCGGTGAATGATTTGCCACCGATTGTTGAGTTCTTGCCCGGTGCCGACATTGTTGAAGCACTCGAAGTCGGGTTGCGCATTTCAAAGTCTGACGACGTTGCGCCGATCGTTGAAGTAGCAACTCCCGTCGCCCAGCCAGCCGAGGCTGCACATGACGAACCGGGAGCCTGAGCCTCCGCTCTGGGAGCAACTGGCTGCGCAGTCGAAGCAACTACCGCAAGGTGAACGCTTACAAAAGGTGATGGCCATTCATGGCTTCGGATCTCGTCGCGTGTGCGAGGACATCATTGCTGAAGGTCGGGTAATGGTGAACGGAGTTCTTGCTGAACTTGGTCGACGGGTTGATGTCGAAGTTGATGTAGTTGCTGTTGACGGAGTTGAAATTGGTGTTCGTCCGGGATTGGTGTATTACCTCTTCAACAAACCAGTCGGAGTCGTGACGACGTCAAGCGACACTCACGGTCGCCCGATTGTTGTCGATTATGTTCCTGCAGAGCCGCGTGTCTTTTCGGTCGGTCGGCTTGATGTGGATACTGAGGGTTTGTTGCTCATGACCAATGATGGTCAACTCGCTAATCGCATCGCTCATCCGAGCCATGGTGTGGAAAAGGAATACCTCGCCGAAGTCGCAGGTGGCGAGGTGAACCAAGGGGCGATTCGGCGCTTGCGCGATGGAGTTGAACTCGAGGACGGACTCACTGCTCCGGCCAAAGTTGCTCAGCCGTCGCCCGGAATTTTGCGCATCGTGATTCACGAAGGTCGAAATCGTCAGGTTCGTCGGATGTGCGAATCGGTTGGGCATCCAGTGACACGTCTCGTTCGCACGCGTATCGGACCATTGAGTGATCGACGTTTGAAGCCAGGCGAGTGGCGTGAATTGACCCAGCCTGAGTTGCGGTTGCTAACTGAGGCAGTAGCGCTTGTGGCACAAAGATACGATTCAGAGCATGAGTAACAGCAACGTCGCAACATCTCGACGGGCCTCGGTTCTTGGCTTAGGTCTCATCGGCGGATCGATTTGTGTTGCTCTGCGTGAGCGCGGTTGGATTGTTTCTGGCGAGGACCACAACCCAGACCGCGTGAATGAGGCACTCGAGCGAGGCATTATTTCGAATAGCGGAATAGATACCAACTCTGAAGTGACATTCGTGGCGGTCCCTGTGACAGCCGTGACTGATCAGGTGCAACGAGCCTTGCGCGAAACCAAGGGCATCGTCACTGACGTGGGCAGCGTGAAAGCTGGTGTTGCTCGCGAAATCAGTGATCCTCGTTTTGTCGGCGGACATCCGATGGCGGGCAGTGAGCTTGAAGGCCTTGACGGCGCCGACCCCGAGCTTTTTGTTGGGGCAGTATGGGTTTTGACGCCAACGACATCAACATCTGATACCGCATTCGCGACAGTCGCCGCCATTGTGAGTGATCTTGGCGCTGAAGTGATTGGGCTCGAGCCAGAGCGACACGACGAACTTGTCGCTGTCGTGAGTCATGTTCCGCACCTCACAGCAGCGACCTTGATGGGTGTAGCGAATTCACGAGCTACCGAGCATGCGGCGCTTTTGCGATTGGCAGCCGGAGGTTTTCGTGACATGACGCGTATCGCGTCTGGGCATCCCGCTATTTGGCTAGATATCTGTGCTGAAAATCGAACAGCGATCGTGAACACCTTGTCGTCGCTGATCGATGGCTTGACCGCGATGCGGTCGGCTGTTGAGACTGGCGATCGAACTGAACTGTTGCGACGTCTGACTTTGGCGCGAGAGGCCCGGGCCAATTTGCCGAGCCGAATGAAGGCATTGGAAGAACTTTCAGAAGTACGTATTCCCATTCCCGATCGTGCTGGCGCAGCCGCAGAAGTATTTACTTTGGCCGCCGAACTTGGCGTCAACATTCCGAACTTTGAAGTTGTGCACTCAGTCGAAGGCGACCGTGGCATTGCGGTAGTTCTTGTCGAAACTTCTGTCGTCGAACTTTTCCGAGGCGGTCTGATGGCGCGAGGTTTCCGTCCCGCAGTACAGCGATTGGCCGAATAAACAATGGGCTTGATTCTTGAC
>JBEDJE010000246.1:0-3984 GCA_041172985.1 Actinomycetota bacterium | reverse complement strand
GCCACCCGACCTCTGGTCATGGTGTTTGAACCCAAGAGAGCGGCCATATCGGGCTCCTGCATGAGCTGCATGATGCCGTTCATCAAGGCCTCGCCTGCGGCTTGAGGGCCAGTAGGACTCAAACTCGAGAACCGATCGGTATCTCGCAAAATGGCCCGTACGTCGTCATAACGCGTGATGATCCAGGCGCCCAAGTCGGCATTGAATTGAACCCCTTCTTGTGCTCGCAACCCCGCGAAGATCGGGTACGGGCACGCAATGGCTTCCTGCTTGCGGTGAATCAGGTCATCAATCGCTAATGATTCGCTCATTGCAGTTCTCTTTTCGTGAACTAAATCGACGTTGGGTCTGTTCACAAACTAATCGGTGGATTAGTTTGTGTACATACCCGTGGGGACGGGACCAATTGCTCTATCTAGGGGGAAATATGTCGACGACCGCCGATCACGAAATTTCAACACACCTGTCGTTTTGCCGCTTCTGCCACGCCAGTTGCCCCATCGAGGTCGATGTGCAACACGGCCAGGCAGTCGCCATTCGTGGTGTTGCCGACGACCCCATCTTTGCGGGGTACACCTGCATTAAGGGTCGTCAGATTCCTGAACAAATGACTCATCCCTCACGCTTACTCAGTTCGTTACGTCGCCGTCCTGATGGCACCTTTGAAGAAATTTCGTCGACCGATGCGATGGACGAGATCGGTGCCAAGTTGCGACACATCCTCGATACCTATGGTCCGCGGGCGATCGCGTCCTACACAGGCACTGGCGGATACCAGAACTCACTGGCTGTTCCCGTCGCTCGCTCATTCCATCAAGGCTTTGACTCCCCTTCTTTCTACACATCAGTCACCATTGATCAACCAGCCAAATCAACCGCGCCGTTCCGCGTCGGTATTTGGGAAGCGGGCTATCACAACTTCAGTGACGCCGAAGTGTTGCTCGCGATTGGCTACAACCCGATGGTGTCAAGTTTCGGACCAGTCGGCGGCTTGCAAGGAACCAATCCATACGTGGTTCTGCGTGAAGCGAAAAAGCGGGGAATGAAGCTGATCGTTATTGACCCACGTCGCACCGAGTTCGCTTCGCAAGCCGATATTCACTTGGCACCTAAGCCTGGCGAAGATCCAACGTTGATGGCCGGCATCTTGAAAGTCGTGATTGACGAAGGATTATTTGATCACGAATTCTGTGATCAATGGGTGGCCGACCTTCCGCAACTCGCCGATGCCGTATCTGCGTTCACCCTTGAGTACGTTGCGCAACGTTGCGATGTGCCAGCTGACGACATCGTTGCAGCGGCCCGCATGTTTGCAACGGCCAAGAAAGGATCAAGCGGAACCGGCACTGGTCCATCCATGGCACCGCACTCAGGACTCACCGAGCATCTGTCAATTGCTCTCAACACCATTTGTGGCCGTGTGAATCGTGAAGGTGACAAGCTGGAAAGTGGTTACTTCTTGTACCCAGAAACACCACGACGCGCTCAGGTGCACGCTGCTCGCCTCGCGGCGTCAGGAGCACCTTCACGCATGCGCAACTTGCGTGGTATTCGTGGCGAGATGTTGACGACAACGTTGGCTGAAGAAATTTTGACTCCAGGCGAAGGTCAAGTACGCGCTCTGATCGTGAGCGGCGGCAACCCCGTTGTTGCCTGGCCCGATCAAGAACTGACACTTAATGCAATGAAGGATCTTGAATTACTCGTCGTCATCGATCATCGCATGTCATCAACTGCCGAGTTCGCTCATTACGTGATCGCACCGACTTTGTCACTTGAGCGAGCAGATATTCCGCACTTGATGGATCGTTGGTTCCGTGCTCCGTACACCAACTACACCGACGCCATCACCGAACGCGCTGGTGATGTTCTGAACGAATGGGAAGTCTTCTGGGAACTTGCCAAGCGCATGGGCTCAACACTCCCCTTCCCTGGTGGCGAGACACCTATGGATGTTCGCCCGACCGATGACGAGATGATCGATCTTGCCTATGCCGGTTCACGTATGCCCATGGATGAAGTGCGAGCCAATCGCATGAAAGTTCACCCCGACAAAATTATGACTGTTTCAGCAGCCGATCCCGAGTGCACTGCAAAGTTCACAGTTGCACCAGATGACATCGTTGCTGAAATGAAGGAGATCGTCGTCGAAGGAGACGGTGCTGCTGCCCTGGGTATCGATCCTTCGCTGTATCCATTTCGATTGGTCAGCCGCCGCCTCAAGCATGTCTTGAATTCATACGGATCTGACTTGTCAGTGTTGGGCGCCAAAGGAACATCAAACTCGGCCTATATGAACCCCGACGATATGAAAGATCATGATCTGGTCGACGGTGACCTCATTGAGATCTTCTCGCCACGGGCTTCTGTGCAAGGTCTCGTTGAATCTGCTCCCGACGTTCGCCGTGGAGTGATCTCAATGGCGCACTCATGGGGCGGCTCATCGCTCACCGATGAAAAGGTACGCGACATCGGATCCCCAACAAGCCGTTTGGTTTCTGTTGACAAGGGCTACGATCGCATCAACGGCATGGTTGTGCAAAGCGCTATCCCAGTCCGCATCGCAGTCGTCGAACACATCAACCGCTGACATCACAACTACTCACATCAATTTTAGGAGATACATCATGGCTCGAATCAATGTTCCCGATGGTGAAGGTTTAGAAGCCCATCGCATGTGGAAGTTGGCCCCACATATGGGCGCCGGTATGAGTGCCATGAGCGAGGCTGTGTACGTCAAATCAAGTTTGAGTGTTCGCGAACGTGAAACTCAATCAATGCGTCGTTTGACTGAATACTCGAGCTGCATCGGCGATGCAGCAAGGATTAAGTGACGAGAACTACAACTCGGTTCAGCATTACCACGACCACCCTGACTTCACTGACCGCGAGCGTCTCGCAGCCGAATACGCAGAACGCTTTGCGATCGATCACACTTCAGTTGATGACGAACTGTGGGGTCGCCTGCAAAACGTGTACAGCGATCCCGAGTTACTTGAACTCACGATGACGATTGGTTTTTGTGTCGGTATGGGACGCGCCTTCCAAGTTTTAGATGTGGCGCGCGACTTTGACATATTGTGGAGCCGTGAGCCCGATTCGGCTCCCACCAAACCTAAGGAATAACTATGACGCCTCTCGAAACTGTGAACGCCTTTATTCAGGCGATCGAAAATCGCAACGTTGACGCAGCCATTGCTCTTGTGAGCGATAACTGCGAATACGACAACTTGTCAGCGCTAATTGCGAATACGACAATGTGCCGATGGGTAAAGTTTTCGGACCTGAGGCAATCTCGTCGATGCTCAAGCCAATGATCGAAGGTTGCAGCGAAGTCGCGTGGCCCGTACATCGCGAGGCCGCGTCTGGCAACTATGTGTTTAACGAGCGCACCGACAAATTCCATATGCCTTTCGGCTGGATTGAAATGCCCGTCACCGGCGTCTGGGAAGTTGTCGACGGCAAGATCACCCTGTGGCGCGACTACTTCGACCTACAGACCTACATGAAGCAACTACCCACCAATAAATAGCTTTTAGTTAGTGGGTTTCTCCGAGGTAACTGGCCTGGATGAGGCTGCGGTCCTTGGCCATCTCGGCAGCAATACCTTCCATTGCCAATTGGCCATGGCTCAACACGTAGGCACGATCGGCAACCTGCAACGCCATGTGCACGTGCTGTTCAACGAGCAATACACCTGCACCGGTTTCATCAGCAATCGTTCGCAGAATCGGCAACAGACGCTCGACGATGATCGGAGCGAGTCCGAGACTCATTTCGTCCACCATCAGCAACTTCGGATTAACGGTGAGCGCACGAGCCATTGCGAGCATCTGCTGTTCTCCACCAGACAACAAGCCAGCACGACGATCGAGAATTGCTTCTAGAGCTGGGAAGTAACCCAAAGCCTTCTTGATATCTGCAGAGCCTTTAGCGGCTCCCAACTTCAAGTTCTCGGCCACGGTCAACTGATAGAACAACGCG
>JBEDJE010000245.1:0-2892 GCA_041172985.1 Actinomycetota bacterium | reverse complement strand
TATTACTCAACGAGTGCCTTTGCCCCTCAGCACTACGACCCACGCATCATTGATTACGCGAATAGTCGTGGATCTGACCGAGTGATTTACGCCGGCTATTGGCCAATGGGCCTCACCTACGAACGCATCATGGGAGATATGCCCAAGGTGCCGTTCAAAAAAGATGTGTGGCCGAAGTTTTTGCGTCAAAACGCACTGAACGTCTTGGGTCTCTCTGATTTGCCGGGATGAACCCTTTTCGTACTGTAAGTGCGTTAGTCGTGGTGCTCAGTTTTTCGAGTGCTTGTTCGAGTTCGGATCAAACGGATAACACGTCATCAGATGATCTAACCTCGCTGTCAACTAGTACCACGATGGTTCCGTCTGCTTCGTTACCGACCACCAGTCCAGTCGCCAGCACATCAACCACTTTTGTACCGACAACAACGACGGTGGTCCAACTACCGCTGCCGAATACAGATTTGTTTGATGCGGCCATCAAGTTGCACACGATCGACGCAGGTTCGCGCGATGTATCTGCGGCGGTGATCTTTCAGGGTCAAGTGATACACACCTTTGCGGCATCGTCAGATAAGTCTTCACGTCCAGTCAACGTCGACACGAATTTTCGCATTGCCAGCGTCAGCAAAATTTTGACTGCCGAAACGGTCATGAAGTTGGTTGAACAAGATCTGCTTCAGTTAGATGAACCAATTGTTGGACGCATTGCTGACACATTCGGATTAACCGTGGCCGATGAACGTGCGCGTAACATCACGATCAGGCAACTGCTCTCCCACACTTCAGGTATCTCAAATTTTCTGAAGATTTTCTTTGATGCAGGTTCTTATGACCAGATGGGCATGCTGAAAGAGGCTCTGAGTGTGCAACTCGCTTCTGAGCCAGGGTCAACCTTCAAATATGGCAATGTCAGTTATGTCTTGCTCGGTAAAGCAATTGAACTTGTTACTGGTCTGTCGTATCAAGATGCCACCAAGAAATTGGTTCTGACTCCTCTTGGTCTTGATTCATTCCGATTAGTTGGCACGTATGAATTCGGGCCGAACGATGCATTGCATGCGGTGAGTGGTAGTCGCACCTACATGGAGCAACTAGGACCAGCTGGAGCATGGGTGGCAACAGCGACTGATGTCGCGAAGCTTCTAGATTCTCTTGACCCGCAATCGCCGAGTGTTCATGTCATCTCCTCAGAGTCAATGGCACTTATGAAGTTGCCCGCAACTCCCGTACCAGTTGGCCCTATATGGGACTACGGTTTCGGCCTACGACTTTTCGTCAGTGGCGAGTGGGGGCACTCGGGCAGTATTGAAAATGTTCATGCGATGGCGATACATCGACCCGATGGACTATCAGTCAGTGTGTTGGTGAATGGTACAAAGCCCAAAGAAACTGATGATTTGATCAAAGCGATCAATGAGGCAGTTCTGGCAGCCCGTACGGGTATCGCCGCGACAACAACAATCGCGCCGTGACCTATGGCTTCATCGGGCGCAGGGTTGAAACGTTGTAAGTCATAAAGCCGCGTGCGATCTGCTTTCCACTTGTTCGGCCGGTGACTTCAGTTTCACAAAAGACGACTGAACGACCACGCTTGGTCACCCAGCCTTCAGCCACGGCATCCTCTTTGACTAAGGCATTGTGATACTGGACATGTAAGTCGATAGTTGAGTAGCCGACTGTATTGTCGTAAGCACTTCCGATTGCTGGAACGACGGAAGCGTCAATGAGAGTGGCGATGGCTCCCCCATGGACGATGCCCATTGGTTGTTCTAGTTCATCTCGGTAAGTGAGAACCATTCGGCAATACCCCAAACGTGTTTCTTCGACGTGAAGACCGACCAATTTTGGGAAATACGTACGTTCCCATTGGCCAAAGTTCTTCCAACGGGCGTCAACTTCGGGCGTGAGTTGTTCAAACTGCGAAGCTCGCGGATACGTGTCACTCATGTCGTTCACTCGCTGTGAGCCGTGAGGTGTTCATGAACGAGCGCTGCGACATCGCCTGCTTGTTCTTGAATCACTAGGTGCCCGGCGGGCAATGTGCAGAACGTCGAGTTCTTGATTCCTGCCGACAATGCATGACCATGAGTAGGGTCAACCCAGCGATCTTGAGCGCCGCTGATAACTAGGCATGGTGCGGTGATGAGTGGTAACTGCGCCGAGATATCAATGATCATGTCGAGATCTAAATGAGCAATTGATCCTGGAGCGACCGCATCAGCTGTCATTGGGATCATGGCTTCAACCATGGGTTCAATTCCGGTCAATGCATCTGCGGTGAAGCCGTCAACAAGTGCGTACCGCATGAAGAGGTCGGGCCCGATAGTGATGAGACGCTTCCATAAGTCAAAGGTCATTCTCATGCGGGCGTCAGAAGCCACCCAACCGCACAACATCGTGGCACTCGCGACTCGATCAGGAACCGCGGCGGCAATTGCTGCAGCGATGACTGCCCCGAGCGAATACCCCGCAACATGGAAACGATCAACTTTGAGTTCGTGTAAAACCGCGAGAGCGTCGCTGATCAAACCTTCGACTGAAAGGGGTGCTGACGGCATTGTGGATTCACCAGAGCCTGGAAACTCGACCTGAATGTAGGTGCGTTCAGTCGGCATTGAGGCGATGACAAAATTCCAGGCCGAGCGATCCATCGTCGTGCCATGAAACAGAAGGACGGGAATTCCGGCGGTTCCGAGCGGGGCCCCAGCCACGCCATAACCAACATTTTGACCTTGATTGTGAAGTACGGGCATAACCCAACTGTGCCACATCACGTGGTCTGAACACGGCACAATGGGAGTGTGCAAACGACGGTGCTCAGTTCTGAACAGGTTCTTTTGGCAGACGGACAGTTTCATGCTGCTCGAATCGAGGTGGCAGAGGACCGAATTC
>JBEDJE010000244.1:0-2908 GCA_041172985.1 Actinomycetota bacterium | reverse complement strand
GTCGCCACGTCCGCCCATTTGGGTTGCAGGATCAAGCCCGGCTGCTATCAAGCGTGCGGCTCGTATCGCTGACGGTTGGTTGCCACAAGGACCATCAGATGGAGCGATGGTGAACATGTTGAATGACGAACGCACCCGTGTCGGTCGTACTCCATCAGCCAATGACGGATTCATGATTGGTCACATCACGCCGTTCTTGTACGTTGGCAAACCATCGTTTGATGTCGGCGAAGCAACACTCAGCGGTTCGCCACAATCAATCGCCGAAAGAATTCTTGAAGGAACTGCAACTGGAGTGAATCAACTCCAAGTTCGTTTCAAAGCCCAAAGTTGCGATGAACTCTGCGATCAAATCGCAGCTTTTGCCAACGACGTTGCACCTCTTGTTACAAATATCTAAATCATTATCAGTCATACATAACGGAGCAATCATGCTGTCAAATCTCGACGACTTCCCAATCCACCAAACATCTGAACCGATGCGCCATGTCGCAACGAGTGATCGCAACTTTTACGATCGCTATTACTTCAACGGGTTCAACCATGACGGAACCGTGATGTTCGTCTGTGGTTTGGGGGTCTATCCCAACCTTGGCGTGATTGATGCTTACCTTTTGGTCTTCCATGAGGGTCAGCAGCAAGTTGTTCGTGCGTCGGGTGCGCTCGACAATGCCAACCGCATGAATCCTGGCGTTGGCCCCATCAGTATTGAAGTCATTGAGCCTTTGCAGAAGTTGCGCGTGCGTTGTGACGACAACGAATGGGGCATCATGATTGATGCCACCTGGACTGGTGCAATGCCAGCTTTTGAAGAGCCGCGTCACTACATCCGTGAAAACGGGCGAGTGATTTTTGATACCTGCCGTCTCGCACAAACTGGTGGTTGGGACGGAACCTTGACTGCAGGTGGACACACCTTTGCAATTGATTCAAAGACATGGTGGGGAACCCGCGATCGTTCGTGGGGTGTGCGCCCGATTGGCGAAAGTGAACCTGCCGGAATTCGCGCGAGTAATCCGTTCAGTTGGTTCTGGATTTACACACCAATTCGTTTCGCTGATCACTCGCTCATGATCATCATGCAAGAAAATCCCGATGGCAGTCGTGTGATGGAAGAAGCCACACGTATTTGGCCCGATGGACGCATTGAGCATCTCGGTCGACCCGAACACGATCTTGACTATCGTGAAGGTTCGCGCTTTTCGACAGGCGGCGTGATTCGTGTCGTTGCCGATGATGGTCACGTGACAACTCTTGACATTGAACCGTTGTTGCCAGTTCATATTGGTATCGGCACTGGTTACGGTTACGACGCCGATTGGCGTCACGGAATGTGGCAGGGTCCGTTGAAGGTTGAGAACTTCCACCTAGATACGACCACCCCCGAAGGTGCGATGCGCTTGTTTGGCATCGTTGATAACTCGGCCAAGTTTGCTTACACCGATCGTGATGGCAAGCGCCATGAGGGTTACGGCTTGTACGAGAACATGGCAATCGGACCGCATGAAAAGTATGGCTTCACCGACATGCTTGATGGCTTCGTGAAGAAATAGAGAGATTTCTGTGGCCCACAAGACTTACCCTCGTTCAATCCAACTCGGTGACCTTTTTGAAGTCATTGCCGATGCGATTCCGAACGAACCTGCACTGATCACTAACGATGTCAAGTTCACTTTTGCCGAACTTGATGAACGCATCACGCGTCTGGCGAATCACTTGTTGTCTATTGGCATCAAGCGTGGTGAGCATGTGGGTGTACATGCACAAAATACGCACGAATGGGTCGAAGCCTTTTACGCGTGCGCCAAGATCAGTGCTGTCGCGATCAACGTCAACTATCGCTACGTAGCTGCAGAACTTCGTTATCTCTATGACAATGCCGATTGCGTTGCGGTCATAGCCGAGCCCGAGTATCTGAGCGCCATCAACGATGTTCGTGACGCTTTGCCAAACCTTCGCAATGTCATAGTGATTGGCGCAGAATACGAAGCAGCATTGGCTGCGGCGTCGCCCGATCGTGATTTCCCTGGTCGCACTGCTGATGACGTTTACGTGTTGTACACGGGCGGAACCACCGGAATGCCTAAGGGCGTGATGTGGCGTCATGAAGACGTGATTCTTGGTGCAATGAATTCGGCGCGCGCTAATCGTCCGATTGATCGCATCGAACAACTGGGCGAAGAAGCTGCTGCTTCGGCATTTCGCGCTCGCTTGATGTCGATTGGTCCGATGATGCATGGCGGGGGCCAGTGGATCATGGGTAATGCGATCACCGCTGGCGGCTGTTTTGTTCTTTATACAAAAAAGCGATTCGACGCACACGACGTGTGGCAGCTTGTTGCCGACGGTGTCGTGACGTCGGTATCAACAATTGGTGATGCGATGGCTCGACCGCTCGCTGAGCACTTAGTCTCCGAACCTCGACCGACGTATGACTTGTCAATGTTGTTCGCCATCGGAAACGGTGGCGCACCATTGTCAACTGGAGTTCGTGAACAGATTCGTGAAGCATTGCCAAACGTGGCGATTCTTGACAGTTTCGGTGCTTCCGAAACTGGAGCAGCCGGTGCACGTGCTGACGATGGTTCAGCGATGTCGTCTCCGAAGTTTGCAATGAGCGATGACACCACAGTGCTCGCTGAAGACGGTCGGCAATGTGGCGTCGGCGAGGTCGGCAAGTTGGCGCGTAGCGGAAACATTCCGTTGGGCTACTTCAAAGATCCAGTCAAGACCGCCGAAACTTTCCGTACCTTTGATGGCAAGCGCTGGGTCATCCCAGGTGACTTTGCTCAGATTGAAGACGATGGTCAGATTACATTGCTGGGTCGTGGTTCGGTCTGCATTAACTCGGGTGGAGAAAAGATTTATCCCGAAGAAGTTGAATCAGCGCTCAAGCAACATCCCGCAG
>JBEDJE010000243.1:0-2911 GCA_041172985.1 Actinomycetota bacterium | reverse complement strand
GCGCGGTCAATGCCTTGCGTCAAAATGAGATCTTCGTGGAGTTCCATCCAGACATCGTGGAATGAACCACACATCACACCGGTAAACATATTGTTCGTTCCCCCTACTACCAACTTGCATGTCGACTCAAGACGTGGCAAGTAAGGCGACAAACGTGGAACCACCGCGGCCATTGATGTCACCACGGGTTGAGCAGCAGTATGAAGAGTGACCAAACGCTTGATGACTTCTTGGTCGTACTTGTCGTCCGAGTGATCATTCGGTGCACCATCGCGCAATTGCCAATCACCACACAGATGCTTAAACGTGTCATTGATTTCTAAAAACGAGTGATAATGCGGCTTCAAGGCCACCAGATCAAGACCAGCAACATCTTTGGCTAGGGCTTCGGGGTGGGCCGCACGGCCAGCGGGAGTGAGTTGCCACAGCGAACGAGCTTCGCGGAACATCGCCATCTCTTCGGCTTGCAACTCGTGCAAATGCTGATCGACGACTGCCACATCGAGCGCCACGATCTCGGACAAGGTCTCGCTCTTTGAAAAGCCCTTAATTCGCAAAGCGTGATGAGTGAGAAACTTGGGATCTGAACTATTTGACTGTGACCGTGCCATACGCCGTCAAATCTAGTGCGTCAGGTTCATCGGTTATCTATCTATTACCTGCCTTTATTAGGCGCCATGGCGCACTATCGTCTTGCTGTGGGCCAATTTGAGAGCAACGAGACCGACCGCATCAATCTCGTCATTATCTTTGGAGGCCAGTCGGCCGAACACGATGTGAGTTGTTCGACCGCCGCTCATGTGATGAAAGCAGTCAATCCCGACCGCTACACCGTGACCGCCCTCGGTATCGACCGATTCGGCCAATGGCACCTAGCCGAATCAGCAATGGCCGCGCTCGATCAGGGCCCCGACGCAATTCCCGCTCGACTCGAAGCCTCGGGACGATCGGTGTCATCAGCCCTCGCCTTAAGTGCCGCGTCGGCAAGCGGCCCAACTGTTGTCATGCCGTTACTTCACGGGCCTCTCGGCGAAGACGGCACAGTGCAAGGTCTTCTTGAATTACTCGATGTTCCATACGTCGGAGCGGGAGTTTTAGCTTCGGCAGTTGGCATGGATAAAGCAATGTCCAAAGATGTACTTACACGCCACGGCATCGCCCAACCGAATTACGTGGCCGTACGCGACAGCGACATTTCTCCATCTCGGCTTGAACAAATTGCCGTTGAACTTCGCTACCCAATCTTTGTGAAACCAGCCAACATGGGCTCATCAGTTGGAGTGAGCAAAGCCCACGACTTTGACGAACTCGTTGCGGCAACCGATATTGCAGTGACGTACGACGAGTGGATTGTTTTTGAAGAAGCAATTGTTGGACGTGAAATTGAAGTCGCAGTTCTCGGCAGCCATCAACCACAAGCGAGTGTCGCCGGCGAGATTGTGCCAGGCCACGAGTTCTACGACTACGAAGACAAGTACCTCAGTGACGGTGCCCAGCTCATGATTCCGGCGCCGCTCAGCCAAACGCAAAGTGACACAGTTCGCCAACTAGCCATTGAGGTTTTTCAAGCTCTTCGCGGTGAAGGCTTGGCTCGAGTTGATTTCTTTTTTGAAGAGAATGGCCGTGGCTTCTTGTGCAATGAAGTCAATACCATGCCGGGCTTCACACCGATCTCGATGTACCCAAAACTCTGGATGGCAACAGGCGTGAGTTATTCAGATCTCATTGATCGCCTGGTCGAACTTGCACGTGAACGTCACTCTCGTCGACGTCGTAATACTGGGCACTAGTTACACCTGCAGTAAGCGAACTGTTTGTGTTAGGGCGCTAACGCGGCGCGCAAAAACTGAGTCATCTCATTGCGTAATTGCCGTAATCCCGCAATGTCTTGCTGCCACCCGACGATGCGCAGTGCTTCTGGTTCGGTGGCGATTCCGGTCACTGTGGCATAGATCAATGACACGATGAGTGCCGGGTTGCCGCGGCGCAAACGACCTCGATCCATCTCGTCGCTCATCCATGCAACTGCTCGTTCAACCAACGGCTCAAGATGCTCGTTCAAAGGTCCCGCTGATCCGCTTGGCAACCGACTCAGTTCACGCAACAAACCCAACAGTGCCGGACGGCGAACTGCAGGGCGAAACACCGCGTGGACGACGGCCTCAAGACGGTCAAGAGGATCATCGGGAGCAGCCCGCATTGCGGCCTCGACAACCACGGTCAATTCAGCAGCCATATTGGCCAAAACTGCCTGGACCAGGTCGTCCTTCGAGGCGAACCAGTACAACAATGACTGCTTGGCGACGCCTACTTCGGCCGCGATTTGATCGAGGCTGACCGAGTCAAAACCCCTGGTACCGAACAGATTCGTGGCGCTTTCGAGGATCCGCTCACGGGTATCTCCCCGACGACTGGTGGGGGCAGGACGACTGGCCATTCACTATTCATACCAGTCCCACCGCCAAAAATCTCAGATTTCTCTACCAATTGGTAGATAACCGTGGTAAAACTGAAACGTGATTTCCGAAAATCTCCGCGGCAAACGCATCGCAGTCACCGGCGCGACCGGATTTGTGGGTACTGCCCTCGTCGAGCGACTGCTCTTTAGCGTCCCCGATTGTGAAGTCGTTTTACTCGTACGCAACGGCCGACGCACCGCAGCAGCCGAACGAGTGCGTCGTGAGATTCTGAAGAACGACGCATTCGATCGTTTGCGTGCAGCCCTTGGTCCCGACTTTGATGCAACGATGCAACGACGTATCACTGTTGTCGCGGGCGACGTCGGAACTGACGGACTTGGTTTGTCTGATGAAGACGCAAAAACGTTTGCCTCATGCGACACCATCATTCACTCGGCAGCGAGCGTTTCATTCGATTCACCACTCGACAGTGCAGTCGAAGTCAACTTGCT
>JBEDJE010000242.1:0-2930 GCA_041172985.1 Actinomycetota bacterium | reverse complement strand
ACTCCGTTGGCTGAGTTCGTTGACTTCTGTGGCCGCCATGGCGTTGAAAATCACAAGTCTCGCGACGGCGAAGACTGCTCGCAGATCGAAGTGATACATCCTCGACATGCAGCGAGCGAAAACAATTTTGTCAAGGGTGGGGTCATCAGTGATCGCGTCTGGTCGCCCGATGATTCGCTGCGAGTTATTGCTGAGGCCATTCGTGAACATGCCATGCAACACACTTCGGTACCTCTCACTGGAGCATTTCAAGTCGAAAAACAACCGGTCGTTGAACTTGCCGATCTAGAGCGAGCATTTGTCAACCCGCTTGATTTGTTCCTCCGTAACACTCTTGGTATCTACACTTTCCGCGAAGATCTCGCGCCAGATGATGCAACCTTGCCACTGGTCTCAAAGAACTTCAAAGAGGTAGCTCGGTCATTCCTTGATGGCTTATTGGCCGAGGGGATCTCATTTGATGTGCATGAGTGGCAGCAAACGATTCGATTGACTGGGCTTTTGCCGGTTGGTGCATTTGGTGAATCCGAACTAGAGATAGCCGAATCACTCGCCAACAGTTTTGTTGAATTGGCCGATAAGAACAAGTTCCATTTGATCAACCTTGAAACAGCGAACATAGAGATTCGTCTGAGCGATGGAACTTTGGTGCGGGGCTCGCTGTCTGGTGTTGACTTAAACGCCGATGAACCTGCTTTGGTGTTTGCGAGTTTTGGTCAGAAATTTGATGCCCCATATTGGAGTGACAAGAAAGCCCTGGCCGTGCGTCTATTGGCCCTCATCGCAGATGGATCATCAGTTAGCTGCGTCCGTGCAATTCATCAGCACGAGAATAAATCAGAGATCGGTATTGCGAGAAAAATTCCTCTTACCGAACCTATTTCGGTTGATGAAGCTATTCAACGTTTTGACTTGTTGTCGCGATTGTATTTGCAAGCCCTCTCGATGCCGATCGGTAGGTTCGGTAAAACGGTTGACAAATTGAAGAATGATCGTGATGCCGCGCGAAAGGAATTCAACGACTTTGTGCGTTCAGAGCGGTATGCGAATTCGGGAGAGTTCGTGGTCTTTGGTCCAGACCCGGACTTCGATGTGGTGTGCGTCGCAGGAGGAGATCTAGAAAAGTACTGGGTTGCTGCTGAAGAAGTGTTAACGATTGCGGCGAGGACGTACTCAATATCATGAATACGACTCACACTCCACCTACACCTATCGATCTCGCGTCCGAAAAGTTGCTGAACGGCTTGGTGATCGAGGCCAGTGCTGGCACCGGTAAAACTTATTCGGTTGCAGCGCTCGTAGCGCGCGAAATTGCGTTACGTGAAGACCTGCGAATCGGCAATATTCTGATCACGACTTTCACGCGTAATGCGGCAGGCGAGTTACGCGACCGAGTGCGTCGGCGCATGGTTCAGATCGCTGATCAATTAGAAGGAAATACCCCTGATGAGAACGATGCAATTTCTGTTGCATTGTCAAAGAAGGACGATTCTAAATCGGACATCATTCGCCGCCTACGACGAGCAGTCGTCGAATTTGATACGGCAACAATCTCCACCATTCATGCGGTGTGCAACAAAGTTCTCGGCTTGGCCGGTCTTTCAACTATGCAACTTGAAGGCGAAGATGCGACGAGTCGATTGGTGCTAGAGGCCGTCAACGATGCCCTTGTTGAATCTGGGGTTCATGGCCGCATTATCGCTGAAGGTAATGAAAGCAAACTGGTGTCGCTTGTTCGGGCAAAACTCGGATCTCCGAGGGCGCAGTTGTGGGTTGAACGCGATGGCAAAACGCTAGAAGAACTAGCGATCTATGACGAATTGATTCAGCTCGTCAACGACGCGGTTCATCGAGTTCAAGTGAAGAGTGCCCAATCTCCGTCGTATAACGATCTATTGCGTCGCGCATCAGAAGTTGTCACATCAGGCAAGTATCCAGCAGTTGTGCAGGCGTTCAAGGAACGATTCGCGCTGGCTTTTGTCGATGAAGCCCAAGATACGGACACATTGCAGTGGGAATTATTCACGACCACATTTGATTCCGAAAATGATGGTGACGATGACCGTGCGCTCATCACAGTGGGTGACCCCAAACAAGCCATCTACGGATTCCGCGGTGCGGATGTGGCGGCCTACGTTGCGCATCGTAACGGAAAGCCCATGCGAACTTTGGTGCAGAACCAACGCTCCGATGAGTACTTAATTGATGGTTTGAACGCACTGTTTGACGGGCAAACCTTTGGGCCAGAGATTGACTATATGAAGGTCTCGACTCCAGAGCGTCATGCTGGTTCGGCTATTCGCGGAACCTTGCCTATGGTTTTGATCGACGTCGGAAACATCACGAACCAAGGCGGATTATCGCGTCCTGTAGCTCAACGAGTTTTAGAAATTCTCTCTGACTGTAAGTTGCTAGCGAATTCAAAAGAGTCTTCAGAGACCATGCGTGATGTTCGTCCAGAAGACATTTGTGTTTTGGTCGGCAAGAAGGCGGTTGGTCGCAATATTGAACGCGAACTGCGGCGATTAGGAGTACCCGCAGTCAGCAACGGAACTGAATCGGTGATGAAGAGCCATATCGCCATTGCTATACGTTTTTTGCTCGAAGCTATGGAGCGCGTTTCTGATGTTGGTCGCACCCGACTTGCAATAGCGACTCCATTTTTTGGATTCACACTCACCGATCCAGAAATCTTGGATGATGAGATGCTGGCGACATGGCAAGAACAGATTGCACATTGGGCCAACGTTCTTCAAAGGTCGGGCGTAGCAGCTCTCGGTTCTGCAATCTTGCGTGATGCCTCGGTGGCGCGCCAGTTGACAGCCAATTCAGAAGCCGAGCGTAACTTGGCAGATTTTGCGCACGTGATGGATCTCTTGCATGAATACAGCAAAGGTCGACCCTGTAATGCCACTCATTTACTTGAGATT
>JBEDJE010000241.1:0-2938 GCA_041172985.1 Actinomycetota bacterium | reverse complement strand
CGCTATTGTGCGCCCGAACAAGCACAAGGCGAACCCTTTGATGAGAAGGCCGATGTTTATGCTCTGGCCTTGGTTTTGGTTGAGGCGGTGACCGGCTCGGTGCCATTCTTGGGAGATTCTGTCGTCGGTACTCTTTCGGCCCGAGTTGACAAGTTGTTTCCAGTGTCGGCTGACTTGGGAGGTTTGGCAGCGGTACTTGACAAAGCGGGACGATCAGATCCACTTGAACGGGCGAGTGCCGCCGAGATGGGACGCGCCCTCGTTCAAGTCGGACCAACGTTGCCTCGCCCGACCCAAATTCCGATTGTGTCTTCAGCAGCACTTGCTGGACAAAGCGAAGAAGATCGCACTGGCGATCTCACCAAACCACGTGAGTTCAACGAATTGTCTGATGATTCACAATCGTTTGTTGCATCGACAACTGAAACGATGACTATTCGTGGCGACGAAGCGGACATCGAGGTTGTCACTGAAGATAAACCACTGATAGGTCGCTGGATAGTTGCAGCAGTTGCTGTTTTCGCGCTCGTTGTTGGCGGTTACTTTTTGTTCAGTGCATTACAAAAAGAATCTCACCCCATCCCGGACTTGATTGGTGTTGATCAAGGCGAAGCCACCAACTTGGTCACCGAATTCAAGTGGGACATCGTCATTGTTGAAGAAGCCAACGAAGAGTTGCCCGTAGGTGCAGTCATTCGTACTGATCCCGAGACAGGCAAAAAGCTTCAAACTGGGAAGGTTTTAACCTTTATTGTGTCAACTGGCCCGCCGCCAGTTCCGCTTCCTGAACTGAACGGTCTCGATTCGGCCACAGCTCTGACCGCTCTCACGAATGGTGGTCTAGTGATTGGCGTCGAGACTCCTGAATACAATGAAGATATTCCCGCTGGAGTGATTATTCGCTGGGCTGTGGCTTCGCAACCAACATTGGTGGCTGGCCAAGAAGTCATCAAGGGTACGGCTGTTGACACATTTGTGTCACAAGGACCGGCACCACGTGTTGTTCCCGACCTCACGGGAATGTCAATCGAGTCAGCGACAACTGCGCTCACCGATCTTCAGCTCACGATTAATCGAGGCGACGATCAGTTCTCGATTGTTGCTGCTGGTGGAGTTGCAACGCAGTCTCCGGCCGCTGGTGAATCATTAGCTCGTGGCACTGCAGTGACTGTGGCAGTTTCAAAAGGCCCCGATCTGGTCGCGGTTCCGCAGTTGTTGACATTGAGATTTGACAAGGTAGGGCCAGCAGCCGTGAACGCAGGATTTGTCATTGGGACTGTTTCTGGTAACACCAGAGGATTCCCGATCGCAATTTATGTGGCTGGACAGCCCGTGGCAGTTGGTCAATTGCTACCGCGTGGAACAACGCTTGATCTTATCTATTACGGAAGTTGATTGACTTTCGCACTGCGAGTGACCTTGGCGTAGGCTCTGGTCTACAAATTTTGAATTAAATATTGAAAAAACTTGAAGGAGTTGTCATGGGAACACTTGACGGACGCGTTGCAATTATTACTGGAGCAGGTCGTGGGCTTGGTCGCGAGCACGCATTGTTGTTCGCCGCCGAAGGCGCCAAGATTGTTGTTAACGATCTTGGTGGCGCCAACGATGGTTCGGGTTCAGACATGACACCTGCGCAACAAACAGTTGCTGACATCAAGGGCATGGGCGGCGAAGCAATTGTCAACACTGACAATGTGGCCGACTGGGATGGTGCAAAGCGCATGATCGATAGCGCCATCGAAGCATTTGGCGATCTTGACATTCTCATCAACAACGCCGGCATCTTGCGTGACCGCGTATTGGTCAACATGAGCGAATCCGAATGGGATTCGGTGATTCAGGTTCACCTCAAGGGACACTTCGCGCCCACACACCACGCTGCTGCGTACTGGCGCGAACAGGCCAAGGCCGGAATTACGAAGCCGCGTAACTTGGTACACACCAGCAGTACGTCTGGTTTGTTCTCGAACCCCGGTCAGGCCAACTACGGCGCTGCTAAGTCGGGTATCGCAACCTTCAGTCAGATTTGTGCAAAAGAGTTGTCGCGTTACAACGTCAAGAGCAATGCCATTGCACCGGCTGCTCGTACCCGCCTGACGATGGCAACTCCTGGTCTCGAAGATGTCATGGCTGCTAAAGACGGAAAGTTCGACGAATGGGATCCGGCAAACGTGAGCCCGCTTGTGGCGTACTTGGCGTCTGATCTCTGTGAGTTCTCGGGTGAAACTTTCTACGTACAGGGTGGTCAAGTGACTCGTGTTGCTACTTGGGCGATGGCCGAAGAAATCAAGCAGGACGATCGCTGGACAGTGAGTGCACTCGCCAAAGCGATAACCGCACTCGCACCCAAATCCTGAGTCGTGGGCGAGGAAGCTCGCGAAACAACTCCGCGGACACTCAGCGTTGATTCAGTAGGCGTTGATGAACTTGGCGTTGTTCCGTGGCCAATTTTGTTACGTCGTTGGCTAGGCCAACGCGTCCCTATCGGGCGAAATTGGGCGGTTTTGATTGTCGTTTTGTCGGCGCTGTTTACAGTCGGCTTTACGATCACCATTTTGGTGGTGTCGCTCGGCGATATTGCTGACGAATTCAATTCAAGTGTTTCAGTAGTTGCTTGGAGCATCACCGGGCCAATGTTGGCATTCGGAGTTGTTGGTCCGGCTTACGGCAAAGCTGGCGATCTATGGGGACATAAACGCATCTTCGTGTGCGGCTTGTTTGGTGCCGGAGTATTTGCAGCGCTGACTGCGGTGGCTTGGGATGCACCGAGCATGATTGCGTTTCGAATTTTGTCGGCGTCAGCTGGTGCCGCAACTGGTCCAGCGACGATGGCGTACATCAATCGATTGTTTCCGCCCGATCAACGCGTTCGCCCGTTGAGTTATTGGAGTTTCGTCAATGCTGGGGCACCAGTTCTTGGTGTGGTTGCGGGAGC
>JBEDJE010000240.1:0-2942 GCA_041172985.1 Actinomycetota bacterium | reverse complement strand
AAGCGCTTTAGCGAAGCACTCACCATGGCCTACCACCGGGTTCATGGTGTCGAAGTTCGTATCGTGCGCATTTTCAATACTTATGGCGAGCGCATGCGACCCAACGATGGTCGGGTGGTCAACACATTTGTTGTGCAGGCCTTGCGGGGCGAGTCGCTGACGCTGCACGGCGACGGTTCGCAAACTCGTTCGTTCTGTCATGTAAGCGATGAAGTCCGTGGCCTGATGGCTTTACTCGACAGCGAATACAACCTTCCTGTGAACGTTGGCAACCCTAGTGAATTCACGATGCGTGAACTTGCTGAACTCGTTGTCGAACTCACTGGTTCAACTAGTGAAATCATTTCGGTTGACTTGCCACCCGAGCGCGAAGGCGACCCACTGCAGCGCAAACCAGACATCACATTGGCAAAGCAACTACTCAATTGGGAACCTGATATTTCTCTTCGCGATGGCCTACAACGAATGATCAAATACTTCATTGATGTTGAAGGAATATCGTGACGATTCTTGTTACAGGCGGAGCCGGTTACATCGGCTCGCACACGTTGCGCTTGTTGCGAGCGCAACATCGAGACGTAGTAGTTCTTGATTCACTTGTTCGTGGAACTGAAAAGAACCTTCTTGGGGCCACTCTTGAAGTTGCCGATATTTGCGACAGTGCAGCAGTTGAATCAATCTGCCGTAAGCACAATGTCGACAGTGTCATCCACTTTGCTGCATACAAGAGCGCTGGCGAGTCAATGACTCATCCCCACCTTTATTGGCAAAACAATGTTGAAGGAACTGTTGGACTCGTTGAAGGAATGCTGGCGGCTAATGTTCGACAAATCGTCTTCTCGTCATCGGCAGCTGTATATGGCAACCCTGATCAGTTACCGATCACCGAATCTGCAGCAATCAAACCCGAGAACGTGTATGCCGAAACCAAAGCAATGATGGAACGCATCATTAGTTGGTATGGCGTCACTCACGGCCTGCGTTGGGTCAGCTTGCGTTACTTCAATGCTGCAGGCGCAAGCAGTGATGGCGTGCTTGGCGAAAATTGGGATATCACAACCAACCTCATCCCCTTGGTGATGAAGGCAGCCTTAGGCGCAAGTGGACCACTCAATGTCTTAGGCAACGACTACCCCACTCCAGACGGCACTGGTGTTCGCGACTACATCCATGTTGAAGATCTCGCCGATGCGCATGCCAAGGCTGTTGATTACCTGAACGATGCGCAGCCAAATCTCACGGTCAACTTAGGTACCGGAGTTGGCACCTCAGTGCTGCAAATTCTTGAGGCGACCGAAAAGGCTTCGGGCAAACCAGTGCCGCATGTGTTTGCACCACGTCGACTTGGTGATCCGGCGATTGTGTACGCCGATGCGAGCCTTGCTCAACACACACTCGGTTGGACCGCGACACGTTCGTACGAAGACATCATCAACAGCGCATACAGGTGGCATTTCAAAGATAGGAAAATCGATTGAAGGTCAAAACTTTCTTGGCTCAACGACGCAAGTCAGAAATAGAAAAAAGGGAACAAGAATGGAGTCAAATCTGTAAATCTGGCGAAAGATTTGCCTACGTATCAGCCTCCGAGAAATACCTTGTTTACACAAATGATCCCATCGGCAAGGATTTATTTATTCACGGGGAATACGACTTTCGTAAGTTTGAATTAGCACTTCAATTGTTGCACCGAAAATCAATTCAAACTTTAGTTGATGTCGGCGCCAATATCGGCAGTATCTGTATCCCCGCAGTTAAACGTGGTTTCGCAAATAACGCGATAGCAATTGAGCCGGAACCCACCAACTTCGCGATGCTTCACGCAAACCTAGCAATGAATGACGTCATGGATCGTGTGAAAACATTTCAGATGGCGTTGGGATCAACCGACGACCAAACATTACTTCTAGACCTCTCAAGTGAGAATTTTGGTGATCACCGGATCGCTCCCACAATTGGTGCAACTCGAACTCGTCCCCAGGTGCCTGTTAAATCATCGCGTTTTGACACAGTTGTCGGAGAGTTAAATCCTGAAACTGATTTGGTCTACATCGATGTACAAGGATTTGAAAAGTTCGTTATTAGCGGCGCTCCACTAGCAACTCAGAACAAGGTTCCGATGGTTCTAGAGTTTTGGCCTGATGGACTTTCCGAGCACTGCACGATGGAAGAATTCATCAATTGCTTATCTGACTACTCGCTATACATTGATCTGAATTCCCCCAACCCAGAGCCGCAAGGCCTTGAGATGCTGGTTCATTTTTGGGATGGACTGATGCGCGGGCCTTTTGATTTTGGGGACATTCTCGTTTATTAGGTCAATTAACTGAGCGCCTCGATGAAAGAAAGCAACTTCTCCTCGACTATTTGCTTTGAGGCAATTTTGAAAAGTGAATCGCGAGCACTGCCCCGCATTGATTGATACTTGGTTTCATCCATTTTCCGAGTTTCGTAACTCGCCACATATGCATCGCACAATGATTCCCACTTGATCGGATAATTCATTGAACGAAATCGAAGTAACGGGTCATTAGGCCATGGCACCCAACTCCACGAATGATCAATAACAAAAGAATTATCGTCATTCACATAGTCAACCATTGCGGTATGACATGGGCTCAGCGCTGGGACTCCGGCACTCATGAACTCAATCAACGGAAGGCACTGCCCTTCACCGCAAGATGTGTTGAGGGCATAATCTGAACCGCGAATTAGCTGATGATAATTTTCGTCACTTAAGAAACCGCAAATAATGACAATGCGGCATTCAAAAGTGCCGAAATGCTGGATGTGTTGGCGAACTTTCTCCATCACTTTCTTTTGATCTTTGTGAATCAGTTTCAGAATGAGTGCTGCATCTCGATTCGTCCGATGAGCCCAAACAAATCCACTCACTGCTTCCTCCCAACGCTTTCGTCCGTCAAGAGGGTTGAACACATAGG
>JBEDJE010000239.1:0-6259 GCA_041172985.1 Actinomycetota bacterium | reverse complement strand
CCCAGAGGCACCATCGGCTCCATCGGGTTCTGTTGTTTCAAGTCGTACTGCTCCGCGCGAACCAGCGCGTGACGTCACTCGTGAAGCGCCGCGCCCGACTGCACCACGACCCGACGCACCTCGTACCGATACACCGCGACCGCCTGCTGGTGGAGCGCCTGGTCGCCCTGCTGGCCCGCCGCCTGGTCGTCCGGTGAGTTCGACCGGTCGTCCGGTTCCGCCTCCTCCTGGTGGCCCACGAGCTGCGCCCGCTCCGGGTGCCCGCCCAAGTGGCACTGGATATGGTGGCCCGCGTACGGGAGCACCTCGACCTGGTGGTGCCTTTGGTGGCGCTCGCCCCGCTGGTGGTCCTCGTCCTGCTGGTGCTTTCGGTACACAGCGACCTGGTGGTCCTGGCGCTGGTCGTCCCGGCGGCGGAGGTCGTCCCGGTGGCGGTGCTCGACCAAGTGGTGGCCGTCGTGCTCCTCGCAGTGGTGGCCGTCGTCGCCGTCGTGGTGAGGACGATCTACAGCCGTCAATGATTTCGTATAGCGATGATGCGGCCCCGGTCCCCGAGGGCACCGTCGTCATCGAGCGCGGAGTTTCATCGCAAGAGTTTGCTCCTCGTCTCAACCGCACCGCGGCCGACGTTGTGCGCTTCTTGTTGAAGAACGGCGAAATGGTCACGGCAACGATGACCTTGTCCGATGAACAAATGGAACTGTTCGCACTCGAAATTGGTGCCGAGATTCTTTTGGTTGAACCCGGTCAGCAAGAAGAAATGGAATTGCAGGCCCTCTTCGACGACAGCGATGATGACGACGAGGCCGCGCAAGAGTTGCGTCCGCCAGTGATCACCGTGATGGGTCACGTTGACCACGGTAAGACGACGTTGCTCGACAAGATTCGTAACGCCAATGTTGTGTCAGGCGAAGCCGGCGGTATCACGCAGCACATCGGTGCCTATCAAGTGGTTCAAGACGGCAAGAAAGTCACCTTCATTGACACACCTGGTCACGCGGCGTTCACGCAGATGCGTGCTCGTGGTGCGCAAGTCACCGACATTGTTGTGTTGATGGTTGCTGCCGACGACGGTGTGATGCCCCAGACCATTGAAGCAATTAGTCATGCGCGCGCTGCTGGTGTGCCCATGGTGGTTGCAATCAACAAGGTTGATAAAGAAAACGCCGATGTGTCGTTGCCATTAACAAGGTCGACAAAGAAAACGCTGACGTACAGCGCGTCCTTGCTCAACTCGCCGAACAACAACTCGTTCCTGAGTCATGGGGTGGAGACACCATCTGTGTCGAAATGTCGGCTCAGCAAAATCTTGGCGTCGATGACCTCATCGAACAGCTCACGATTGTTGCCGAAATCGAAGAACTCACCGCCAACCCATCGGGTCGTGCCAAGGGAGTTGTTCTTGAAGCCAATCTTGATACCGGCCGCGGACCTGTTGCCACCATCTTGGTTGACAAGGGAACATGTTGCAGGAAGTGCATTTGGTCGAGTTCGTGCAATGTTAGATGAAGATGGAAATGCTGTTGATGTTGCAGGGCCATCACGACCTGTACAGGTACTCGGATTGTCAACTGTTCCGCAGGCTGGCGACGAATTCCGCGTTGCGCCAGACGAAAAAACTGCGCGCACCGTTGGTGAAGCTCGCGAACAGCGTCTGCGTGCCAAGGCACAACGTGGTGATGCTCGCGTGCAGCGTGGCGTCAAGCTCGAAGACGTGTTCACTCAGATTCAGGCTGGTGAGGTGGCAACCTTGAACCTCATCTTGAAGGCTGACGTTCAAGGTTCGCTTGAAGCAGTGACCGAAAGTTTGCGCCGGCTCGAACGTGATGAAGTCAAGTTGGCGTTCGTGCACCGTGCCGTCGGTGGAGTCACCGAAAACGACATCACTTTGGCTGCAGCAACCAACGCAACCATTCTTGGTTTCAACGTTCGTCCCGACCGTAAGGCTCGCGACCTCGCCGAAGCCGAACATGTCGAGATTCGCTCATACGAAATCATCTACAAGCTTCTTGAAGATATCGAGAGCGCGATGGTCGGCATGTTGGCTCCCGAGTACGAAGAAATCGTCACTGGCGAAGCCGAAGTGCGCGAAGTCTTCCGTGTGCCAAAGCTTGGCGGAATCGCTGGTTGTTATGTTCGTACCGGACAGATCACCCGCGGTACCAAGGTGCGCTTCATCCGCGAAGGCGTCATCATCTGGAAGGGCGCGATTACTTCACTGCGTCGCTTCAAGGACGACGTGCGCGAAGTTCGTGAAGGTTTCGAATGCGGTATTGGTTTGAGTGACTTCCAAGACCTCAAGCCGGGCGACCTCATTGAAACGTTCGAAGAGAAATTGGTCGTTCGTACCTGATCATGGCAAGCGCAACTGTCGATCTTGAATTTTTCTTTGATCCCATGTGTCCGTGGGCGTGGATCACTTCACGTTGGGTCAAAGAAGTTCAAGAGCTGCGACAGTATTCGGTGACATGGAAACCCATTTCGCTCAAACTTCTGAATGCCAATCAAACGGCCGAGTGGTACACCGCGGAATACAAGCGTGGCCACGCTGCTGGTCACGACGGTTTGCGTACTGCCTGTGCGTTAGTTGATCACTTTGGTGGCGACGAAGGCAACGAAGCCGTTGACCGGTTCTACACCGCACTTGGCACCGCAGCACATAAGAACGGTCGTCGCGACGAGTTTCGTGACAACACTGCACAGTTCATCGACGAATGTCTCGCCAGCGCTGGTCTCAGTATGACGCTCAATCAAACCGGCCATTCAACTTTTGATGATGTCATCGCTGCATCGACCTCAGTAGCCCTTGAGCGCACTGGTAAAGACGTCGGCACGCCAATCCTTACGTTCCATCCTGGTCAAGCCAACGAGGGTTCATTCTTCGGACCAGTGATTGCCCGTATTCCACGTGGCGACGAAGCATTGAAATTGTGGAACGCAGTCGAAGTCGTGGCGACAACGCCCGGAGTCGCCGAACTCAAGCGCACCCTGCGTTCAAAACCAGTCTTTGACTAAGAACCACGGTTCATGAGCGATAGCGTTCTTGATGTGAATCGGCCCCCCTCGCGTTCAGGTAAATCTCGGACTCCATCGCGTAATGCGACGACGCACGCCTATCCGCGCTCGGCGCGGCTTGGTGAAACTCTTCGTGAAGTTCTGGCCGATGAATTAGTGCGCATCGATGATGAGCGACTTGAGTTTGTGACCGTCACGCGCGTTGAGGTCGACCCCGAAATGAACCGTGGCATCGTGTTCTTCGATTCACTCGCTGGAGAAGATGGCGATGCGCTCATCTTGCAAGCGTTCTCTGATCACCGCAAGCGTTTGCAGAGTTCAATCGGCAAGCAGGTACGTGCCAAGAAAACTCCGATTCTTTCGTTCCGTCCCGACGAAGTGATTCGCTCGGCTGAACGTATCGAAAAGATCTTGCGCGAGAACCCGAGCCCGAGTCGCGAAGCGACCGTGAACGAAGACAACTACGTGCAAAAGAAGGTCTTTCCTGAAGTTGAAGAAGTTCTTGAAGACGACGGTTTTGAAGACGATGTCGACGATGATCTTGAACTAGACGAACCCAATGGCGAGGCGTAAACCCGCACAAGTACATGGTCTGCTGGTGGTTGATAAGCCGGCAGGTATGACCAGTCACGATGTCGTTGACAAGGCTCGCAGAATTCTCGGTGAACGCAAGATTGGCCACTCCGGAACTCTTGATCCTGATGCCACTGGAGTATTGCTTTTGGGTGTCGGCGATGCCACGCGGCTCTTGCGCTTTCTTGACAACGTGACGATTGATGGTCGTGCGACCACATCAAAGTCGTACACCGGAACAGTGGTGCTTGGTACTGAGACGACAACGTTAGATGCGGCTGGTGAGGTAACGGCGATCTATGACATGTCGGCCATCATTGATGGTCTCACGGTTGACAAAGTTCAAGCCATCGTTGATGGCAATGTAGGTCAGCAGTTGCTGGGTGATGTCATGCAAGTGCCACCCATGGTGTCAGCACTCAAGGTTGATGGCAAGCGTTTGCACGAGTTGGCGCGTGAAGGAATTGAAATCGAACGCGAAGCTCGCCCGGTGACGGTGCATTCATTTGCGGTGTTGGCTGTGCGCGGGAATGAAATCGACATTGACGTGACCTGCTCGAGCGGAACCTACATCCGCACATTGGCTGCCGACCTCGGAACACTGATGGGTGGGGGAGCGCACCTCAAGAATCTTCGTCGTACGTCAATTGGTCGATTTGCAGTTTCCGATGCAGTCGCGCTCGATGAATTGAGCGCAGACGATTCGACCAGTGCTCGAATGCGTGCGGGGTTTGACTCGTCTTGATGCCGATGCTGATGTTCGTGCCGCCGTTGCAGTGGGCAAGGTGTTACCAGCATCAGTCTTTGAAGGCTACGGACCAGCGCCCTGGGCGGTTGTCGATGCAGATGAACGATTGATCGCGGTATACGAGCCATTCAGCAATGAGAAGGTTGGTGCCGATATGGCCAGACCGTCCATTGTGTTGATCACACCTGAAAGTTCATGAGTCGGGCACTCGTTATTTAACTATTTGTGACCAATTTTGAGATGTTGAACGAATGTCCCAGTCGGTTGCGCAAGTATCGTTTGATTCTGTGCATGTGATCACCGATTTGAGTGCCATACCGACGGGGCTATTTGCCTCCGGCTCGGTCGTCACCATCGGCGCTTACGACGGACTACATGTCGGTCACCGCGAAATCATTGAGCAGGTCACTAAGCGGGCCATCGCTGATCGACGTACCAGTGTTCTTGTGACCTTCAGCCCTCACCCAGCGCAGATTCTGCGTCCAACAGAAGCTCCAAAGCTTTTGACCGACCGTGATCAGAAATTGCGATTGCTCGAAAGTACGGGCATTGATGCAGTTGTCATGATTGCCTTTGATCGGATTCAGGCCCAAGAGACACCCGAAGACTTTGTCAAGCGGGTTCTGGTTGATGCGCTTGATGTGAAGTGTCTCATTGTGGGCGAAGATTTCTGCTTTGGTAAAGATCGTCGTGGCAACGTTGAACTGCTCACACAACAAGGCGAACAATACGGTTTTGTTGTTGAGCCAAGTCACTTGGTTGCTGGCCATGACGATGTCACTGCGAGCTCAACGTACATTCGCTCATTAGTTCAAAATGGCGACATCGAAGCCGCGAACATGTATCTCGGTCGTCAACATGAACTTGCTGGCACGGTTGTACATGGTGATGCGCGTGGACGAACTGTTGGGTTTCCGACAGCGAATGTTGAAGTGCCCAAGATGTTGTGTCAACCCGGTGATGGTGTCTACGCCGGTTGGTATGTTCGACCGGCACGAGATGGTGAACCCGAACGCGTGTATCCAGCCGCTATCAACATCGGTCGCCGTCCGACCTTTTATGTTGATGCACCAGTGTCGCTGATTGAAGCGCACGTGATTGGCGAAGAAAGTCTTGATCTATATGGCGAAGTAGCCAGGATTCGTTTTGTCACACGTTTACGCGGTGAGCAAAAATTCTCGGGTATAGACGAGTTGAAAGCTCAGTTGATGCTTGATATTGCAAACGCTCGAGCAGCGCTAAACGCTTAATGAATCATTAAACATTTAATAGTTTGTAGCCGGTGTTGCGCTGGGCCAACGTTCGTCCAAGCGGTGACACCAAAGCATTGAAACTGTCTTCGCTCATTTTCTGGCCGTGATTGGCCCCAGCAGCACGACTGATGTTTTCATCCATCAAGGTTCCGCCAATATCGTTACAGCCCGATCGCAACAGTTGACGTGCGCCTTCGACACCAATCTTGACCCAACTCACTTGAACGTTGTCGATGAGACCGTGGTACGCAATACGGCCAATGGCGTGCATCAAAATCGTTTCGCGGAAAGTTGGTCCGCGACGCGAACGCTTTTGCAAGTAGATCGGTGATGCCATGTGCACAAATGGCAAAGGAATGAATTCGGTGAAGCCACCTGTTTCTTTCTGCAGGTCGCGCGTGACCTTCATGTGTTTTGCCCATGATGCTGTGTTCTCCACACTGCCAAACATGATGGTGATGTTTGAATGCAAGCCAATGGAGTGGGCCTGACGATGGCATTCCAGCCACTCTTCAGTGTTCACCTTGTCTGAGCAGATAATGGCACGCACTTCATCATCAAGAATTTCTGCTGCTGTTCCTGGAAGACAAGCACCTCGATTAATGACTAAAGCCATGGTCGATTCAATGGCACCAGGCACAATAATCGTGGACTTAGCTGCTGAGACTGG
>JBEDJE010000238.1:0-5146 GCA_041172985.1 Actinomycetota bacterium | reverse complement strand
CGGTATCAAACGGAAGATGCGGACCGTGTTGTTCCCACGAACCGATGGGTACAACCAAGACGGGGCGACTCTGACGCACCTCGTCTGATTGGGTCATGATTGATAACCCCACTCGCGCAATTTGTTCACGATCAATTCGGCAGCCTCACGCGGTTCAAGGTGAACCGTTTCGCCGTGGCCCTTGGCAGATGATGTGTCGGTGATCTGTCTCACGCGGTCGAGTGCAGAATATCCGACAGGCGCGGCGACCGCTCGTGCTCGGGGCCGATATGGGCGCATTGGTGGCGCATCGTTCGCTGAATTGTTTGCGGGAACAACTTCGACGAT
This sequence comes from Actinomycetota bacterium, assembly GCA_041172985.1. Taxonomy (GTDB): domain Bacteria; phylum Actinomycetota; class Acidimicrobiia; order Acidimicrobiales; family Ilumatobacteraceae; genus Casp-actino8. The sequence goes on along the minus strand of JBEDJE010000238.1, from coordinate 4,819 downwards.
GTGTTTGCTTGCTGACATTGAACCCTTCAGTGAGGCACGACGTAAGCGAGCGGTTGATCCTTCAACAGAGATAACGGCAGTGCCGAGAATTTCAAGTTGTTCACGGCGACCGCCATCGAGGCGACGTAATGCCTTGATGGGATGTTGTACGTCTGGCGGAACTTCAATCTCGACTAAACCGAGGGCTTGATCAATTGACAGTTCGGCTGCGATGAATGCTGGAACAGAGCCTGAACCACGATCGGCTGAATAGTCGCCGCACCAAATCTGCGAACAATTTGCGACTACCTGCGCAATTGCACGCGCAATGGTTGAGCTGTCACTCAAACGATCAATGTTGATTCGTGCAGATCGCTGAGCGCCCCTTGAAATCGCGTCTCGTAAAACAACCTCGGCACCTTCGGGGCCAGCAGTGACAACGAGGACGTCTTCGTTATTGCGCTCAGCACAGCGCAACGCATATTCGAGCGCAGCTTGATCGGCATACGAGATGCCCATATAGCGATCGTCGGCATCAGTTGTTTCGGGTTGGCCCGATGCATTGATCCATTTCAAACACACAGCGATTGTCATAGCGACGTCACTCAGGTGCGATGGAAGACAATGCCGTAGCCGCCTTCGGGGTAGGTCCAGGTGATAGCGCCTTCTTTGTTGCAGACGAGATAACACGTGCCGCATTCGAAGCAGTTTTCGTAGTTAAACAAAATGCCACCGTCGCTGGTGGGAACAAAAAGGTTTGCTGGGCATGCCACAACGCACTCGCGAGTGGTGCATCCACGACATGAATCGCCATTGACGGTGATATGCGCACGTTCGTGAATACGAAACTCGGCGGTGTCAATGCGGTCTTGAAAGGACATTTCGGCCCAAGTGGCATCACGCTCAATGTTGTTAGCGGCACGCAACGATTCGAGAGACATCAGCCAAATCCTTTCAGGCCAGTGAGGGCATCACGAACAAGATCAATCAAAGAGATTCCGGCCTTCTTGCGTTCTTCGCGCAAGATACGGCGCACGCCTGGTTTCGGATTTGGATTTTCAACACGGAACATCCGCTCAACAATTCCAGTCACGAAATTTGGATATTTGTGTTGCACGCGATCGGATAAAACAAGATGCGGAATCTTGCGTAACTTTTTGTGATCTTTAAGAACAAAAGTCTCGTTAAGTTTTTTGGTGTACGACCGTAAGCCCGAGGCTGTTGTATCGCCCGCAGTAATTGCCTGAGCCGCTGATTGGCCCGCATACATTCCGCTGGCCATGGCAAAGTTGACTCCTTCAAGCCAAATGCCAGCAGCCAGACACAGTGCTGCTGCATCACCAGCGACCAGTAGTCCATCGGCCGCCATCTTGGGCATCATGTCGAGTCCGGCTTCGGGAATGACGTGAGCCGAATATTCAATGACTTCAGCGCCTTCAATGAGCGGCGCAATGGCTGGATGACGCTTTAACTCAGCGATGATTTCTTCGGGACGCTTCTTTTGTGCTGACAGCTTTGGCAGTTTCAACACAACGCCGAGCGCAATGGTGTCGAGGTTTGTGTAGATAAACCCTCCACCGTTTACTCCAGAAGTGCCACCAAGAATTTCAATGTCAACACCTTGATTGTCGCGAACTCCGAAACGTTCGTCGATGACGTGCTTTGGTAATGACAACGTTTCTTTAACGCCAAGGGTGTAGTTGCTGGCATCGACATTTTTGTACAGCCCGGCTTCTTTGGCAATGAAACTGTTCACTCCATCACAAGCAATGACAACTGATGCTGTGAGGTCTCCATCGGGACGATCGGTTTTGATACCAGTGATTCGTCCTTGAGGGTCGCGCAATAAACCAGTGACCGTCGTCGAGCAAATGAGTTCTGCTCCGGCAGCGACTGCTTGTTGGGCCAGCCAGTTATCAAAGTCGGGGCGATAAGCAGTTGCGCCGTTGTAGGGCGCTTGACCCCATGCATTGCTGCGGTAGTCGATATTGAGAGCACCGGTGTCAGACAACAACATGGTTGAGCGACGAACAACCCAACGTTGAATTGGTGCATGCTCAAACCAGCCGGGTATGAGTTCATCAAGAATGCGCGGATAGATCACGCCGCCGTACATGTTCTTTGAACCGGGGAAAGGTCCACGTTCGATTAAGACAACGCGCTTGCCAGCTTGAGCCGCAGCGATTGCTGCGCACGAACCTGCCGGACCTGCCCCAACGACGATGACGTCGGTATTAGTCATGCGGCACCTACTTGGCTTGCACCGGTAACGAGTTGAACGAGTTCTTCGAGAACTGCATTTGCATCGGCGACAATCGCGATATCGGCCATTTGCATCATGGGGCAGTGAGCGTCGGTGTTCACGCTGATGATGTGCTCTGGCTGACCAAGTCCGCTGGTGTGCTGAACTGCACCGCTCACACCAAAGGCGATATACAAATCGGGGTCGACGACAACTCCGGTTGTGCCGATCTGGCGTTCGTGATCGGCCCATCCACGGTCGGTGATGACTCGCGTGACTCCCATTGAGGCATCTAGGGCTGTTGCAACATTTTGAAGCTGCACAAATCGCTCGCCACTTTCAAGACCAGCCCCGCCACCGATAATTCGTGGTGCTTCAGAAAGATCCATGGTTGATGCGATGGTGGGTGATGCTGACATCGAGTCAACTCCACGAATTCCAATCTGCAATGTCGCGATGAATGACGCATCGGGGGAGAAGTCGGCGATTGATAGCCCGCCGTGACGCGACACGCTGACTTTGTTGTCTGAAATCGAGATGGCACCGGCGTACAAATTTCGTCCGAGTGCATACGCCAGACGCGGGGCGAGGTCGCGTCCGTCAGGGCTCGCGGGAAGGATTAGCGATTCGTGCGAACGGCCGATGTGGTTCACAGCAGAGATGACTTGTGCCGCGTCGATGGTTGCTTCAACCAGCCACACTTGGTGAGCGACCTGGCCGAGGTTTTCAAGTGCCTGCGCTGTGCGCGAACCGATGAGGAGAGCCTGACCAGAGGCCTCACAAATGGCCTCGTCGGCTCCTGCCGGAGCGACTCCATCACGGACGGGGATGACAGCAATCATGACCTAGTCAGATTACGCCCGCCGTTCTCAGATCAGGGTGTTAGACCGCGGTTTCTTGGGTGGCTTTGGCGGTCAACTTCTTCTTGCCATAGCGCACAACCTCGATCAAGAGTGTGACTGCTAATGCCGCACCAAAAGCCAAAAGGAACGCCTTGGTGTGGTCGTCTTCGAATTGAGATCCAAAGGCATAACCCAAGATGGCGGCGTATGACGCCCAGATGATGGTGGCGACGCCGACCCATCCCATGAACCAACTCTGCGACTGTTTGGTCAAGCCCGAGGACAAGGTGAGGATCGTGCGACCCCCAGGGATGAATCGGGCTGTGATGAGCAAGAGTCCACCGCGTTCTTCAATTTGGTCGGCTGCCCATTTGAGTTTCTTGGCCGTTGATTCTTTTTTGGCGGCACGTCGTTCGACCAGGCCACTTGCTCGTCGGCCAATCTGGTAACTCAGGTTGTCGCCAATGAATGCTCCGACGGCACCGGCAATAATGACAAAGACCACACGCAGCCCCAGCGCTACTCGCGGCAACGCCACCGATGATCACTGTCGTCTCACTTGGCACGATGGGAATCACCGAGTCCAAAAGAGCGATGATCAGAATGACTGTGAGAAACCACCAGTTGCCAGACACTCGGTCGAGCCAGTCGGTGAGGCTACTAATAACTCCATTGGCTGCGAGCACGAGACGACCCTAGTCGGAATAGTTTGCGTGTGCTTGTCTAGCCTTGGCGACATGGCAACTATTCGTGAGATTGTGATTGATTGTTCAGACGCTGATGCGATGGCAACTTTTTGGGCGGGAGCGCTTGAGTTTGAGTACGTCGGGGCTGCCGGCAGTTATCGGGCTCTCAACGATCCATCGGGTGGACCGAAGTTGATTATCCAACAAGTGGACGAACCCAAGTTGGTGAAGAACCGTGTGCACTTCGATTTAGAAGCAGTTGACATTCGTGCCGAGGCCCGACGGATGGAAGCGCTTGGTGCAGTGTTACTCAACGACCGACGACCGATTCAAGAACACAAAACACAATGGATGGTTTTGGCCGACCCAGAAGGTAACGAATTTTGCATTTGCCAGATCGGAAAAATTCCCGACGGCGATGACGGCTTCCCGGCTTAGTTAAATCAACTTCAGATCGATGAGCCGGCGCGCTCGCCGTCAACGACTGCAGCATGGGCTCGGCGAGGTGCGACACAGTCACCAACGCGCTCAACACTCACGCCGGCATTCTTGAGATCGTTGTACAACCACTCAACTGGGCTCGGCGGAACTGCCAGCACAACCCAATCGGGTCGGCGAGTTTGATTGGCGCCAGTTGGGTGATGCAGCAATGTGAGTTCACCATTGGCGAAGCCCATTGGCACCAAATCGGTTGATTGCACGATGCCTTTTGCCCCAGCGCGCATCCACCAGTTCTCCATGTCGAGGGTGATGCCAAGATCTTGCCCAACGACCATACCGGGGGTCACGATTTCAACGTTGCAGCCACGATCGGCCAAGACTTCGGCGGTTGAAGTGGCGTGATGGAATCCGATTTCATCAACCACCACAACTGAATCACCAGATTGTGGTCCGCCCATGAGAGCCGAGCCATCAAGAATGGCGCGCACATCACATACCCGATTGGCAGTTTCGTCAACGCTTGCATCGGCGACCCACCACGGACGTGTCGGCTCGGCGCCAGTTGCAACAATCACGTGATCGGGCTTGGTCTCTTCAACTAAACCTGGCCAAACGCCCGAGCCATAGAC
>JBEDJE010000237.1:0-2968 GCA_041172985.1 Actinomycetota bacterium | reverse complement strand
GTTTCGCCACCACACAAAATCACGACATCAAAATCACCTGATTGAATTTCGAGCGCGGTCGCATTGATGAGCGACTGTGTGCTGTTACCACCCATCGAAGATGCGACAGTTTCACGAGTCGTGATACCAAGTTCTTCGGCGATGAAACGAGCGGGGTCGCGATAACGCCACGACAAGAAACTGACGACGCGAATTGAATCGGCATTCGGGACTGACGACAAGCCGGCATCTTTGGTGGCCTCGCGAATTGCGTTGGCAATGAAGGGGACAGGGGCCAAGGCTTCAAGCGGGTTGTCGATGCGCTGCAACTGTTGGCCGACGCCAACAATCACCGGTGTGCGGGGGTCCAAACTCATCGTTTCAACCTATCTAATGGGCTGTGTCATACCTAAGATGAAAGCCATGTCTACTGGGCCACTTCGTATCGCTATCGGATCAGATCACGCTGGGTTTGATCTCAAACAACATCTCGTGGCGTTTTTGACCGCGGCCGGACACACGGTCGACGATCAAGGCACACACTCAACTGAAAGTTGCGATTACCCGCCGATCTGCGCAGGCGTGGGTCGCACCGTGCGCGATGGCAAAGCCGACTTCGGCATTGTGATGGGTGGCAGTGGTCAAGGCGAACAGCTTGCGGCCAACAAAGTCCGTGGAGTCCGCGCCGCATTGTGCAACGACTTGTACACCGCCCGCATGGCTCGCCAACACAACGATGCCAACGTTTTGTCAATCGGCGCCCGCGTTGTGGGTATCGGATTGGCTGAGGAAATTGTCACAACGTTCATATCAACTGCCTTTGAAGGCGGTCGTCACGCTCGCCGAGTGGCAATGTTGACTGAACTTGAAAACGAATTCTGACCCCGAGCGAGACCACCATGCCTTTTCCTTCTGATTCTGATCCCGATCTAGTTGTCGAAAACCTCATCAATGATGAGTTCGATCGTCAGATCAGTGGCCTGCAATTGATCGCCAGCGAAAACTTCACATCGCCCGCAGTCATGCGTGCGGTGGGCAGTGTGCTCACCAATAAGTACAGCGAGGGTTACCCCGGCAAGCGTTATTACGGCGGCAATCAAGTCGTTGACTCGATTGAAGCATTAGCAATCGAACGCGTGAAAGCGTTGTTCGGCGCCGATCACGCAAACGTGCAACCGCACTCGGGTGCGAACGCAAATATGTGCGTATATCAAGCTCTTTTGAACCAAGGCGACACCGTTCTTGGTCTCAGCCTCGATCATGGTGGTCACCTCACGCACGGTTCGCCAGTGAACGCGAGTGGCAAGTTGTACAACTTCAAGTCCTACCAAACGACGCCCGGTGATGAGCGCATCGACATGGATCAAGTGCGCGATCTTGCACTCGAACATCGTCCGCGCATGATCGTCGCTGGCACCACTAGTTACCCGCGTCGAATTGATCCGGCACCGTTCAAAGAAATCGCCGACGAAGTTGGCGCCTACTTCTTGTACGACGCCGCGCACTTGGCGGGCCTCATTGCTGGTGGCGCGTACCCCAACCCTGTTCCTTATGCCGATGTTGTTACTTTCACGACGCACAAAACGTTGCGTGGTCCGCGCGGTGGTTGCATCTTGGCCAAGGCCGAGCACGCTGCTGCCATTGATAAGGCCGTGTTCCCGGGTTGGCAAGGCGGACCGCTCGAACACGTGATTGCTGGTAAGGCCATTGCTTTCCGTGAAGCCGCCAGCCCTGACTTCAAGCAGTACGCCGCGCAAGTGGTTGCAAATGCTTCAGCCCTCGCCGAAGCTCTGGCTCAGAACGGTTTCCGTTTGGTCTCGGGCGGAACCGACTGCCACCTCATGGTCGTTGACTTGCGTCCATTCGACGCCGAAGTCACGGGTAAAGAAGCCCAAGCGGTACTCGACCTCGCGGGTATCACTCTCAACAAGAACACCGTCCCCGACGACCCGCGCAGCCCGTTCGTGACGTCGGGTGTGCGTATCGGGACCCCATCGGTGACCACTCAAGGTATGAAAGAGCCCGAAATGGCTCAGATTGCCACTTTCATCGCTCGGGCCTTGCGCGGTCGCAACAATGCCGACGAAGTGGCAGCGGTCAAGGCCGAGGTCGCCGCCTTGTGTGCAGCGTTCCCGGCTTATCCAGCCCGCTGAAATACCCAACTGATCACTCAGTTGTCTGTTCCTGAACCCATTCGGGAATAGTCTCAAACCGTGCCCGATACCGCTGGCTATCTCTTCATAGGTGTGATCGCCGCACTCGTGACGTTTGTTTCGACACCCTTTGTGGTGAAGTTGGCGACGCGCATGAATTGGGTCGTCGAACCCGATGAACGTCGTGTGCACAAAGTGCCAACACCAGACGTGGGTGGCATTGCAATGTTCTTGGGTTTCATTGTTGCACTCGGAATCGCTTGGAAAATGGGGCGTTTTTCACCAGTTTTCGACAACAACTCCGAACCGCTCGGCGTTCTGCTCGCAGCAATTTTGATCTTTGCAACTGGGCTGATTGACGACATTCGCGAGATCTCAAGCCCAGCCAAAGTGACCGGCACTGTGATTGCCGGACTCGTGCTCGTGTACTTCGGCGCCACGATGTTTTATTTCCGTGTTCCGTTTCTTGATGTCTTTGTTTTGAGCAACGACTGGATCCCGCTCATCACGATCTTGTGGCTCATGGGTATGAGTCAGGCCATCAACTTGATTGATGGCCTTGATGGTCTCGCCGCGGGCATTGTGGCCATCGCCGCGGCTTCGTTCTTTTTGTACAGTCGCCGGCTCGACGACTTGGGGGCCTTGGCTCAACCCAACATGGGGCCGCTGATTGCGATCATCGCCTTGGGGGTCTGTGTGGGTTTCTTGCCGCACAACTTCAATCCCGCCAAGATCTTCATGGGCGACAGCGGCGCACTGTTCTTGGGGCTGTTGATGGCGGTGTCGACGAGTGTGGTTGGGGGTCGTGCCGACCCCAACAGTCAGACCTACACCCC
>JBEDJE010000236.1:0-4055 GCA_041172985.1 Actinomycetota bacterium | reverse complement strand
GGCCAAGTCGTTTTCGGAATCGTTGTAAAGATCGACAAGGACGAAGTGCTTCTCGATATTGGCTACAAGAGTGAAGGTGTTATTCCATCACGAGAACTCAGCATTCGTAACGATGTTGACCCCGGCGAAATCGTCAAGCTTGGCGAGCAAGTCGAAGCTTTGGTTCTGACCAAAGAAGACAAAGAAGGTCGTTTGATCCTTTCCAAGAAGCGTGCTCAGTACGAGCGTGCATGGGGAACGATTGAGAAGAAGAAAGAAAACGAAGAAATGGTCGAAGGCCTCGTTATTGAGGTTGTCAAGGGTGGTCTCATCGTTGACATCGGCTTGCGTGGTTTCTTGCCCGCATCGCTCGTTGAATTGCGCCGTGTGCGCGACCTGTTGCCATATGTCGGCAAAGTGATGCAGGCCAAGATCATCGAACTCGACAAGAACCGCAACAACGTTGTGCTCTCACGTCGTGCCTACCTCGAAGAGACTCAGAAGGAAGCCCGCGATGGCTTCTTGACTAATCTCAAGGTTGGCGATGTCCGTGAAGGTGTCGTTTCGAGTGTTGTCGCTTTCGGTGCATTCGTTGATCTCGGCGGCATGGACGGACTCATTCACGTCAGCGAATTGTCCTGGAACCATGTTGATCACCCAGGTTCAGTTGTTGCCATCGGCGACAAGGTCACAGTCAAGGTTCTCGACATCGACTACGAACGTGAGCGCATCAGCTTGTCACGCAAGCAGACCGAAAAAGATCCGTGGGAAGTCTTCGCATCTGGTCACGAAGTTGGCCAGCTCGTGTACGGCCGTGTTACCAAGTTGGTTCCATTCGGCGGATTCGTTCAGGTTGGCGAAGGTATCGAAGGTCTGGTGCACATCTCAGAAATGAGCACCCAACACGTCGAAGCTCCCGAGCAGGTTGTCACCCCAGGCGAAGAGTTGTGGGTCAAGATCATCGATCTTGATTTGGCACGTCGTCGCATCAGCCTCAGTATCAAGCAGGCTGCCGAAGGTGGAGAACTCGCCGAGGAGTACCGCAAGCACTTCGAAGTCGACGAGCACGGCAACTGGTCAGCCGGAGCCGATGATGCTTCACGTGAAGCCACATGGGCCGAGTACTACGGTGAAGGTGGAGAAGGTGCAGCAGCTGCTGCGGCCGCCGCTGAAGCCACCGAATCAGCACCAGAGGCCTGATCGTTCGGGCTTATGGTCCGATTTTGATGATTCCCATTTTGACCGCCCGGACGACCGCTTGTGTGCGGTCCCGGGCGTCAATTTTTTCATAGATCGAAGCTAAATGGTTTTTCACCGTCTTTTGACTGATGAACATGGCCTGAGCTATTTCGGGGGTCGACTGACCGTCGGCTAGCAAACGGAGTACTTCTAGTTCGCGTTCACTTAAGACAGATGTACTCGACAGAACAACGGCTTCTGATTCTTGTAAAAGGGCCTGAGCAAATTCAGGAGAAATGATCACATCACCGTTGCAGGCCATATCGAGTGATCGCATCACTTGATCAAAGGTGGCGTCTTTCGTGATGTAGCCAACTGCGCCAGCCTTAAGGGCCTGACGCACTAGTTCGATTTCGACATGCATGGTGAGCATGACGACTCTTTGCCGCGCGTCAGCTTCCATAATCGCTCGACACGCCGTGATGCCATCGCCTTCGGTCATCGATATGTCCATCAAAATAATGTCCGGTTGAACTTTTAAAGCCACGGCTACCGCACTTGAACCGTCCGATAGATCGGCGACAACTTCGTGCCCCGATTCTTGGATCTGACGTTTCAGAGACTCACGTAAAAGGAGATGATCGTCGACAAGCATGATTCTCATCGTGATCTCGAGTCATTTGACGACTCATCGTCATTGTTAACGGGAAGAGAGATAGAGATTGCCGTTCCGTAATCTCTATCTCGAAGCGGCGATTCGATCACCAATGTCGCCCCGATACTTTCGGCCCGCTCAACGAAGCCAGTCATACCGTACGAGTCTGGGCGCTTGTTCTTGGTTTGAATTCCGATTCCGTTGTCAACAACTGAAATCGTCCACAACGAATCTGTAACAACCGAGGAGATCAGAATCTTTGTTCCCTGTGAATGGCGTTCAGCATTGATGATCGCTTCTTTGAGAATTTCCCAGACTTCATTACTCAAGTAGTTGTCTAGTTGAGGAAGGTTTGACAGTTCATAAGAGACAACACATTGCGAGCGTGATGTCACTCGTTGAGATAAATCAACGATCGTGTCGTACAAAGATGCTTCTCCATTAAGGCCGACTCGCAGGTCATACAACATTTCACGAACTTCTGCCAGAATTGAACCGACCTGCTGACGGATCGCTGATATTTCATAGCTCGTCTGTTCGTTATCTTCGTTTCGTTGCAAACGGTCCAATTCGAGTCCGACAAAAGCCAAGCCACTCCCAGTTCGGTCGTGTAGGTCACGAGCAATTCGTCGACGTTCTTCACTTGCGCTCTGTCGCCTAATGTCACCAAAAATGTAAGCATTGTCGACTGCGACGCCGAGTGCATCAGCGACCCCAGTGAGAACTTGTGTTTCTCGCTTGAGATCATGCTCTTCGCGCCATTCGGCCGCAATGAGTCCGACAACCATGCCACGCGAACGCAATGCGCAGTAGGCGCCAACGCGGGCTTCTTCGGCGAAACCCTTTGCATCGTGAGAAAGTTGAGATGCAATACTTCGGTTGAGATCGAGGGACTCTCGAATATGCGCCGGAAGGTCTTGGACTGCAATTTCTAAGAGATTGGCCGAGCCTCGTCCACGAACGATCGTCAGGCGTGACGCATCTTTGTTCGCCAACAAAATTGTCACGATGTCTGCGCCAACAAGATCGGGGACTTGAGAGACCGCCTGGTCGAGAACAGTCTCGAGGTCAAGAGATGAGGGGAGCGTGATGGCAATCTTTTGACGGGGGATCTGTGCGAGCCTGTCGCCGGTCAACCAACGGCCAGGACAATTCTCCGGTCTGGTCTTGGCTGGTCACTCCTCGTAGAGACGGGTGATTGCGAGCTCGAGCAATCTTTCTTCGGTCCACGAATAGTTAGAGTACCTGCCCGTGTATGCCGTAGCGTGATGTTGTGATTCTCGTTGGTTTAACAGGCGGTATTGGGTCGGGTAAATCGACGGTTTCGTCGTTGCTTGAAGGTAGAGGTGCGATCATCATCGACGCCGATGCAATCGTGCGGGAAGTTCAATTGCCCGGCTCGCCAGTGTTGGCAGAATTGGCCTCAAAGTTCGGTCCCGAGGTACTCGCTTCCGACGGTTCACTAGATCGTCAGGCAGTAGCAAATATTGTTTTTACTGACCCCGAGGCTCTGAAGTCGCTGAACGCGATTGTTCATCCGGCAGTTGGCAAAGAAATGAATCGCCGCATGATTGAGCAACGGACAACGAAGAACGTCGTCATTTTGGATATTCCATTGCTGACTGAAAATCCAAGAGAAGGTTTGCAAGGAAAAATTGTTGTTGACGTTCCAGTTGAAGTGCAAGTTGAGCGACTTATCAAGTTTCGCGGTTTTGACGAGGCTGATGCTCGCGCAAGAATCAGTCGTCAGGCCACGCGAGAGCAACGGCTGCTAACAGCTGACTTCGTGATCGATAACAGTCACGATCTCGAAAGTCTGATTCCGCAGATTGACAAGGTTTGGGATTGGTTAGTTTCCCTCCCGCAACTTCCAGACGACTATGAGCCGATCACCCCGACTCCTAATGCGGGTCCTCAGACCCCACCAAGTACTCCATGAGTGACTTAGTTTCTGTTGAAGAAAACATTCCCTTTCGAGTCGTTTCCGAATACTCACCGGCCGGAGATCAACCTAAGGCCATAGCTGAATTGAGTAGCGGAATCGATTCAGGTCTTCGTTTTCAAACCTTGCTTGGTATCACTGGGTCGGGTAAGAGCGCAACGATCGCTTGGACGATCGAAAAGACTCAACGGCCAACATTGATTCTGGCTCCCAACAAGAGTTTGGCGGCGCAACTTGCGCAAGAAATGATGGAGTTTTTCCCGGATAATCGAGTCGAATACTTTGTCTCTTATTACGACT